>CAZFDE010000018.1:33780-39602 GCA_964517795.1 uncultured Pirellulales bacterium
GGGGTGATTACGGGAGTTGAGAAGTTCATGGTTGGCTGCGGGACAAAGGACCGCTATTGGAACGGGCGGATCGATGATCTGCGGGTCTATAACCGGGCGCTCGATCCTAATGAGATAGTCAACGTGCGTGCCGGTGTCGAAGGGCTAAGCGGCAAGATCTTTCACTGGCGGTTCGATGAGGCCGGCAGTGATATCGATATCCGCTGTCGTCCTCAGCAGTCGGCGATCATTCACTGGTCGGCCGGTGGAGTCAAGCAATACTTTTCGCCGGGGGCCGACGCGTTCTACAAGCGGATCAGCCGACCTTAATTGAAGATTGAGAAGGCACCCAATACCAAGGCCGAAACGATGATTATCGGTCTTCATTTTTCAGCATTATAAAAAACTGCAATGCAAATAGATTCGCCCCTACAGCACAAACCGGGTGCGTATGGGCGGGGGTATTATTTTTATGATTATCGGACACGATGAATTTGAGAAACCGTATTTTGATACGTTAAGCCGGGTGCCAAACGTGTCGAATAATAATCTGCTGTGGTGTCCGTATTCCCACAGCGGGAAAGGAGTACGATGAAAGCGTACCAAAGGAAATCAGGTTTTACGCTGGTTGAAATAATTATTGTGGTGGTCATTCTTGCCATTGCGGCGGCGCTAGCGGTTCCGATGCTCAGTTCCGGCTCGGATATGCAGCTTCGCTCGGCGGCCAATATGATTGCGGCCGATCTGGAATACGCCAAAAGCATGGCGATTACTACCGGACAAAATCATACCGTCGATTTCGATGTGGCGAACGATCAGTATGAAATTCGCGATGCGGGCGGGATAGTCATTGCCCATCCGGTAAAGGCCGGCTTCGATTACCAAATCGATATCCGCGAGCAACTGGATCAGGTGGACCTGTCAGCGGCGAATTTTGACAGTAACCCCCAGGTTATCTTTGACAGCCTGGGCAGTCCGGATAACGGCGGGACGGTGACACTGACCGCATCGGGTTATTCGATGACGGTCGATGTCGAACCGATCACCGGCTATATTTCGATCAGTGAGTAAGGTGTATGATGCTTGAACTGAAAATGAAAAAACGCAATGTCGGGCCCATCGGCCTGGACATCGGACATGATTCGGTCAAGATGCTTCAATTGGAGCAGACGAACAATCATTTCCGCGTAACCGCGGCCGGCCGTGTGCGTCTGGATCCGGAAAAGACGGAGGACCCAGCCGTGCGGCGCGAGGCGATCATTGAGGCGATCGCCAATTTGATCCAAAACGGCAATTTCCATGGTCACGAGGTGGTTTCCTGTGTGCCCGGCGGCCAGTTGAAGATTACCAATATTCGGCTGAACGAAGGGGAAGATTTTGCAGTCCACGATGTGATCGTCAAGGAAATGCAGCGGCGTTTTGGGCTTGAACCGGGCGTCGATGCGATCGATTATCTGGCGGCCGGAACCGTTCGCCAGGGCGACGACACGAAAAACGAATATATTGTGTTCGGGTGCGACGACGCCACGCTGCGCGATCATATCGATATCCTTGAACAGGCCAAGGTTCAGCCGGTCGCGATCGATGTGATGCCGAACGCCCTGTATCGCAGCTTCGAACGGACGCTGCGACGCCAGGAAGACCGGGAACGAACCGTGGTCTTCGTTGATCTGGGCAGCCGCTTTACTTCGGTTGTTTTCGGCCGGGGCTGCGAGATCAATTTTGTCAAGCAGATCCCGATGGGCGGCCATTCCTTTAACGAGCAGATCGCTTCGAAACTCAATATTTCACCCGGCCAGGCGGCCATGCTTCGCGAGCGATTGCAAAAAGAACGGCAGGATCCCCGTTCGTCGAATGGACCTGCGCAACGTGACGGGGCATCCGATGAACAGGATCAGCCGCACGCCGCTGCAGCGGTCGCAACCGAGATTGAGATCGATGCGAATACGCGCCAGATGGTGATCAGCGCGCTGGATTCGGCGGCCGCCGAACTGGCAAAAGAAGTGGCATTGTGTTTTCGTTATTATACCGTGACATTCCGCGGTAAACGGGTCGAAAAAGTACATCTGACCGGCGGCGAAGCGTATGAAAAGATCCTGGTCAATGTGCTGCGTCGGCAATTGCCGGCCGAGGTGGACGTGGCCCGTCCGCTGCGCGGATTTGACATGAGCGAAATCCGGTTCGACGGGTGTAAGCGAGATTGTCTCTGCGAGTGGGCGGTCCCGGTCGGGCTGGCACTGCGGATGTTCAAACGAAACGAAACAGAGAACGAATCATGAGAGAAATTGACTTTTTACCGCAATGGTACCGGACCGGCAAACGCCGGCAGGTGAGCTATCGCGCGCAGTACCTGGCGATGGGCGGGATCATTGTGGTGATGGTCTTCTGGAATTTCATGATGATGTATTCGATCAATATATCGAAACAGGAACTGAAAGAATACAACCGCCAGCACAAACAGTATCAGGTGGCGTGTCGCGAACACGAACGCTTAAGCACGAATTTGGCGAACCTTCAGGAAAAATCCAAAGTTCTCGATGAGGTGCGGGGCGGGCTGGATGTCTCGGCCGTGCTCGCAGAATTGAGTCATTTGTTTGACGGCACGGTCGTGCTTCGTCAGATCAGTTTGGCGGGCGAATCGTTCGGACCTGCAGATTCGGCTTCGAAATTATTCCGTCGCGGCCGCGAAAAGACCATGACGGGCGATATTCGCTATAAGGTTGTCATCCGCGGGGTAACCGTGGATGCCTCCGATATGGCGCAGATGATATCGCAGATGGAGGACTCGGGATATTTTACACAGATCTATCCGTCGTTCTCGCGGAATACGGAAATTCAGGTCAAGACCGAGTCTGCAGATGCACGCTATCAGGCGAACGAATTTGAAATGAATTGTTATCTTGCGAATTTTGAAATGACCGAGTCGGCTACCGCCAAAGAAACCGCGGTCAAAACCCTTGGTCGTTAGAGGTATCGGATGAATCTTGAAAAGAAACAATTATGGATTACCGTTGCCGGGATTGTCTTGGTATGCGGATTTGTTTTCGGGCGGTATATGCCGCTGCGAAAGCAATACAACCAGATCCAGCGCGAAAAAATGGCGAAGCTGGGCGAGTTGAATCTGCTCTCCGGCCAAAGCCATCAGATCTCGCCGCTGCGTCAGCAGATCGCCGACTTGAGCGAAAAGGTGGGTGATTTTGATGCCAAGATCCCGGTCGAACGCAAATTGGGCGAGTTCCTCGAGGCGCTGACGGTTCTGATGGAAGATCATCAGTTGACCGAGCAGCAGATCGAGCCGGGCGATGTGGTTCAGCTTGAGACGCTGCGGTGCATCCCCATCCAGATGGCGTGTGAAGGGACGCTTCAGCAGTTATTTGGTTTTTATCAGTCGCTGCAGAAACTGGATCGACTGATGCGGATCGAGCAGGTAAATCTGACCGAAGCGGGCGATTTTTCCGGGCGGGTACAGATGAAAACACAGGCCGTGATTTATTACCGCGGCGATAAGGATAATGGATAACGATGATATTGGGCAAAAACATATTGAGCCATAGCCGCATATTGGACTCGTTTGTGCAGAACAAAACGAAATCGATGGTGGCATTCGGTCTGATCGCGATCATGATCTTTATGTGGATCCGTGTGATCGCCAAAAAAGGCCCGAAAAGCGCTTCGGCAATGGTGACGACGACTCAAAGCGGAAAACCCCAATCGTCTCAACCCCCGATCACGTATGTCGAACTGCCCTTTGTCGAAGGACGTCACGATGTGCTTGAACGAAATCTTTTTACCTCGACGAACTGGAAGCGGTTCAATCCGACCGATGCCGGTGATACGCCGACAGTCAATATGAATACACACGGCGATCGCGATATCGCCAAGCGCCTGGGACGCCTGATTAAACTCGAAGCGATCGATATGAATCAGCAGCGGCAGGCATTTATTAATAATAAACTCGTGCCCATTGGCGGGCAATTTGTTGTGAAAGATGGTCAGGATGAATTTGAATGCGAAGTGGTTGAGATTGACACGAATTATGTGAAGCTGAGATGTGAACAGACAGAAATCGAATTGCGAATTACACAGAAAAACGTAGTTGAAGATTAAACACGGTACAGAAAAAGGAGACTATTATGAATTACGTAAGCAAAAACCAATTCAAGACAAAAAGATGGATACTGGTTTGCATGTTCAGTATGGTGTTGATCGCGGCCGCTGCGATTGCCGACGACCCGGCCCAAATTGCGGAACCGGAGGCGCCTGAAATGGCGGCCGAAGAACCCGCAGGCGATGTCGAAACGCAAAGTGCCGAATCCGAACAGGCCGGTGCGATTCAGTCGATCACGTTTAAAAGTGATATGCGGATCCGCGATGCCCTGCGCTTCCTGGCGGCCAAGTACCAGAAGAATCTTGTCCCCTCGGCCAAGGTGGACGGCGTCGTAACGGTCAGCAGTCTCTATGATGTGACGTTCGAAGAGGCGCTGGAATCCATTCTGGGTTACGGCTTTAAGTACGAACGGGACGGCGATTTTATCCGGATCTATACCGCCGAAGAATACAAGCAAATCAAAAAAGACCCTGAGCGGATGATCCATCATGTTTTTCGGCTGTATTACATTAACGCCGATGAAGCCCGTAAACTGGTTTCGCCCTTGATGAGCGGTGATGGACGAATTGAAACCACGACAACGGCCGATATTGGTGTGCCCACCGGCGAAACGATCAGTCAGGCATCCGGCGGCGGCAATACCACCGCATTGGCCGATATGCTGCTGGTTTATGATTTCCCGGAAAATATCGATAAGATCGCTCAGATCATCGCCGAGGTGGATGTGCGTCCGCAGCAGGTCCTGGTCGAAGCGACGATTCTTAGTGCCACCCTCAACGAAGGCATGGAATTCGGGATCGACTGGAGAACGCTGAAGGGAACGATCAGTGCCGTTACGGATATCGCCAAGGGGACACCTGATTTCTTCGGTTTTGGCGGAACCGGTCCGGTGACCACCAGCGGCGGTTTGAGTGTCGGTACCACCAGCGATAATGTCGGTGCCTTTATTCGAGCGGTCGAATCGATCACCGATACGACGATCCTGGCCAATCCGAAGATCCTGGCGGTCAATAAGCAACTGGGTCAGGTCTTTATCGGTACCAAGATCGGTTATGAATCGTTAACCAGTCAGTCCGAGACATCGACGACACAGCAGGTCGAGTTCCTGGATACCGGTACGAAGCTGTCGTTCCGTCCTTATATCGGTGACGACGGCTATATCCGGATGGATATCTATCCCAAGGATAGTACCGGAACATTGAAAGCCAATAATATTCCGGATGAAGCCTCGACCGAACTGCTCTCTAACATCATGGTCAAAGACGGTCAGACGATCGTGATCGGCGGCCTGTTTCGCGACGTGATTACCACAACCCGGACTCAGATTCCACTGCTTGGCGATCTGCCGATCATCGGTGCCTTGTTCCGGGGGACCAAAGACAGTAAGCAGCGTCAGGAAGTGATCGTGATGCTGACGCCGCATATTGTGAATCGCTCGCAGCAGACGAATCCGGACAAAGCCGTCGCGGATGTTGAGCGTCGCCATGTCGGCGCCAAGAACGCATTCCAGTGGATCGGCCGCAGCCGTCTGGCGGAAGATCACTATGCCAATGCGGCGAAATATTACCTTGATGGTAATTATGAATCGGCACTGAATGAACTACGCGTGGCGATCGAACTGCGCCCGGGATATATTGAAGCCATCGAGCTGAAGGAAAAGATCCTCCAAGAGACGGCGCCCGGTGCGTACCAGGATCAAAAACGTAATGTTCTGACAAGAGTCCAGCAGATCGTG
>CAZFDE010000019.1:0-37993 GCA_964517795.1 uncultured Pirellulales bacterium
ATAGTTGAGCACCTTATGAGCACCTTGGACTTTTAGCCCAATAATAAGGATTTTCTAATGAAGATGCCGCTTTTCAACCCAAAAATAAGGATAGTCGCCCGAAGGGCCTCAACAATGCTACTCACTACTCACCATTCACTACTCACTGCGGCCACCGGCCGCCAGCCGAATGGCACATTTTTTAAAATCCTGCAATATCCCGGCCGGCTTGAACGTCTAAACGTATGAAAACCAAAAATTCTCATGAACAATTTATTGAAAGGAAAAGAAAATGAGAAAAATACTTATTGCAGCAACAGTCTTTTTGGCGATCACACTTTTGGCCGCTTCGCATCTCAGTGCCAAGCCGGACAAGTCCGATAGTGGCCCAGACGATCAAAAACAAGCCCAGAAAGACAAAAAACACCAGCGACAACCCGAAGAACGTCAAAAAGGCCGCAGAGAACAACCGGATCCGCGCGAATTGTTTGACCGCATCGACACCAATGACGATGGTGTCATTGATTTCGATGAGTTCAAGAACCATCTCAAAGAAATGAAAGAGCGCAGGCAGCAGCACCGCCGAGACCGCGATCAGGATGATGACAATAGAGACAAAGGCCGACGGGGCCGTCGTCACGACAGGGGCCGCAGAGGCGATCGTCCGGAGCACGACTCGGAGAATGACCAACAAAACGACCAGGAAGACTAACGCATATCTATCATGATCGGCGAATCAAAGATCGCCGGATAACCGAATCGATCAGCAAGCTGCCGGCCAAAAAACCACAGCTTGCTGATCATCATATATGATGCGAATCGGAAAATTATCCATTGGCATCGATCGATCATCAAGTGACTGGGCCCGGTAGGATTCGAACCTACGACCAAGGGATTATGAGTCCCCTGCTCTGCCGCTGAGCTACGAGCCCATCGAAACTCACATTTTAGCGAATAAACCCAATTTAGCAAGATAATACTATAGGGCGGCCGCGGGCAAACAGTGATATTTGCCTTTTATCGCACTAAACGAAGTCATATTACTGGATAAAGGGCTATTTAAAAAAATGAAAAAAATAGGGATTTTTTACTTGACATTCGAAGACCGCCTGTTAAAGTAGAATATGAATCATATCGAAGAACAGTGAGAAGAGAGTGGACAAGGGAACAAGGAGAAAACTCAATTGCTTTTCCTTCTTCTTTTCCCCTGCCAAAAAGCAAAGAAAGACCGTCATTTTTAAAGAAGGGCGGAAAGAGAGTTTGACGTAAGGGAAACAGGAGAAAACTCGATTTGCGTCTTTCACACTTTTCCCTTCAAAAAGACAGTACGTTCATTTCCAAGAGGGTGGGGTTGAGAGTTGATGCAAGGTTATTGCCGCCGGGCCATCGATGCGCCGGCAAAAATATCATCTTGCGGACAAGTAAATAACGAGATCATTTCGAAGAAGAGCGGATAGAGAGTTCGCGCGCGGGAAACAGAATGTGCGTGCCCGATTTTTCGCGATTCTTTTCCCGACACAAAAGTCGGTCCGGGTGTGGTACCTGGCCGCAAATGAAGTGAGTCGTCAATTTTGTGGAGAACTTCGAAATGACAGTGACGTTAAAAGAGAAAAGTGTTGTATGTATTGTGCTTGTATTGTTGTCTGTCCCGGGCTTTTGTGAGAATTTGCTGAATAACCCGGGCTTTGAAACCCCCGAATGCACTTACGGCAGTTGGCCCCGCGGTCCGTTTGATAGCTGGCAGGGCGACTACTCGTGGATTGTCGAAGCCCAAAAGGGCATCACTCCCTATGATGGTTCGCATATGCTGCGGTTCAAAGGGACCGGTCTGTACGGGCCGGGCCGCTGTCGATACGCCAGCCAGGTTCCTCAGATCGTCGATCTTCGAGGATTCACCGATCTGATCTCGACCGGCAACGCCATCGCAAAGGCATCGATGTATTATAACCGGGTTGATGGTGATTGTCAGACCGATACGCGCTTTTACACGGTCGTCATGTGCTGGAAGGGTGATCCATGTGATGTCAGCTTCAGACATCTGTGTCGAAATCCGGATAAGCTTTTATCTGAATGGCAGAGTATCGATACGGACAGCGATCCGCAAACCTGGCAGGAAAATGCCTTTTCGTTCACCATCCCGAGTGAGACGGATTATGCGGTTTTCTGGGCGGTAGCTGTTGAAAATGTTCGTAACGACTGCCGATGTGAATTCGACGGCCATTATGCCGACCTGGGCTCTTTTTGCATTATCCCTGAGCCCGCGACGATAGTATTATTGGGATTGGGATGTGTGGGATTGTTTAGACGAAAATAGTGACTAGTATCGTGATATGGATCAAAAGGGCGAAAAAGTAAGGTTCTAAACAGATGACGGACACTTGATCAGAGGTTGTAATACCCCCATTGACAGAAGTGTCCATCATGGCAAAGTAACGAAAACACAGAAAAGAATTCAAGTTACAAGTAGCGAAACTGGTTGCAGAACAGGGCGATCAGGCGGCTAAACAGTTGGTACAATCGGCTGGTCTTTCAGGAATTGGGTTCAAAAATACCAGGGATTCGAAGAGCTTCCATCCAAAGCCCAGTCCCAGCCTAAAATCGATGAAATGCAGCAATTACGTAAAGAGCTCAAACAGATCAGGTTGGAGAACGACATCTCAAAAAAACGGCGGCGAACTTTGCCAGGGAATCACTGTGAGGTGCGCCTGCATCAAAAAACATAGGCGACTCTTCGATATCCTTAAGAATGTTACTTACTGTCAGGAGACTGTTCGTCGTATGATGCGTGATATCGGGCTTTATAGATGAAAGCTATGGAACCGTGGAGGATGCCAAAAAAAATATTTTCAATTACATCGAGATGTTTTATAATTGTAAACGCAGACATGCTTCACTGAGCAATGACAGCCCGGGGGTACATGAAGAAATGTATGAAAGAGGAAATGAACGGGTGGCGTAATTGGCAAATCAATTGTCCGCCGTTTGTTTAGCACCTCAATATTGGGCAAGCAATAAAAACAGTAAATTAGGAACAAAAGATGTGAGTAATTCGATTCGTGTGAATGGCAATGGTGATCGGCCGATGGTGGATGCGGCCGCGTATATCGATCCGACGGCCGTGGTAATCGGTAATGTCCGGATTGCACCTGATGTCTTCGTCGGGCCGTATGCGGTTATCCGGGCCGATGAAATTGACAAAGAAGGGCAGGTCCAGCCGATTGAGATCGGGGCAGGGTGCAATATCCAGGATGGTGTGATCGTTCATGCCCTCTCTGGTACAAAAGTGACCATCGGTCCGCGAACGTCACTTGCCCACGGCTGTGTGATTCACGGACCGTGCACGATCGGCAAAGAGTGTTTTATCGGATTTCGTGCGGTGGTCTATAAAGCGAATCTGGCCGACGGCGTCTGTGTCAGTGCCGGTGCTGTTGTTCAGGGCGCTGATTTAGCCGCTGATACATTTGTTTCACCTGCGGTTGCGATTCAGTCCACCGAAGAAATCGAAGCCCATACCCGCCCGACAAACGACAACGACCGAAAATTTATGCAAAACGTCGTCGCCGCAAACCTGAAATTAGTCCAAAGCTATCGCGAAAATATATAACGACTTTCGAACGGCGGTCCAATCGTTGATACAACACTCACGCTTTGTGTGCGTTTTTGGCTAAACTATAAAGCAGTTTTGAGCGGTTTTTCTTGCAATTGGCGGGTTTATTTCTTATGTTGATTTTGGGATGATTGGAGGTATCCATGTTATATCAACAATACGGCACAACCGGGATTGAGGTTTCGGTGATCGGATTCGGCGGGATGCGGTTCGAGGACCAGAATAATGTCGATGCCTGTGCCGAATTGGTCAAAGCGGCCTACGATGCAGGGATCAATTATTTCGATACCGCCCCGGGCTACGGTAAAAGCGAGGACCTTTTCGGCGTTGCATTCAAAGAAATGCTCAAGACCCGCAGCGAGCGGCCGTTCTATGTATCGACCAAAACGATGGCCCGTGAGCCGGCCAAGGCGCGGGCGGACCTGGAAAAATCGCTCGAACGGATGGGGCTGGAGTATATCGATTTTTATCATTTCTGGTGCGTGCTGACGATGGACGATTATCTGGGCCGCAAGAAAAACGGAATCCTCAACGAACTCGAGAAATTCAAGGACGAGGGCCTGATCCGCCATATCGCCGTCTCCAGCCACATGACCGGCTCGGATATCGAAACCATGCTCAACGATTACCCGTTCGAGGGCGTGCTTTTAGGGTATTCGGCGGCCAATTTTGCCTACCGCGAACAGGGCATTGAGGCCGCGTCCAAGCTTGATCGCGGCGTGGTGGTGATGAATCCCCTCAACGGCGGCGTGATCCCGCAGCATCCCGAGCGATTCGAGTTTGTCAAGACCCGCCCGGACGAGACCGTTGCCGAGGCCGCGCTGCGATTTTTGATCAACGATCCGAGGATCACCATCGCGCTGAACGGATTGGCTAATCTTCAACAGCTCGAGGAGGCGATCTCGGCGGTCGATGGTTTTGAGCCGATTGGCGAGGCCCAGATCAAACGTATTCGTTCGCAGATCAAGGACAGTTTCGACGAGTTATGCACCGCCTGCCAGTATTGCGATAAATGCCCCAAAGGCATCCCCATCCCGAAATTCATGGATGTGTATAATCATTACCTCTTCAGCAATTCGGTCAAGGATATGGTCAATCGGATGCGGTACCACTGGGGGATCAATCTCGAGGACGGATACCTGGAAAAATGCACCGAATGCGGCAAATGCGAGCAGGCCTGCACGCAGCACCTGCCGATCATCAAGCGGCTCAAATTTATCCGCGAAGAGGCCGAAAAATTTATCAAGGCCGAACAGGCAGAAAAAGCGGCCGTAAAAGAACAGGAATAAACAATGAAAAAACAGATTATCCAATGGATTATCATATTGTGGCTGCTGCCGGCGGTGATCCTGGCCGCGAAGCCTAAAAATATTATCCTGATCATTGGCGATGGGATGGGCCCCGAAGAGATCAAGGCGGCTGCGATGTATGAAAGCGGTGCTGATGGCTGGCTGTCCTTTGCGAAACTGTCGTATCGCGGCGAGATGACCACGCATGCCGCTGACAATCCGGTAACCGATTCGGCCGCCTCGGCGACTGCGATGGCGACGGGCAAAAAGGTCAATAACGGCGTGATCAGCATGGCGATCCCCGGCGATAAAAGCGAATTGAAAACAATCCTTGAAATCGCTAAATCACAGGGCAAAGCAACCGGCCTGGTTACGACGACCCACCTGACGCATGCGACGCCGGCGTGTTTTGCCGCGCACGAGCCATCCCGCAATCATTATGACGAAATTGCGCAAGACTTTATGCTCCAGACGCGGCCGGACTGCCTACTGGGCGGCGGCGGCAAAGGACTGAGCGTTTCAATGGCCGAGATGGCCGGCTATACCGTCCTGACCGATACGAATCAACTGCAGCAGCTCGATACCGAAAATACCGGACGGCTTGCATTCTTATACGATGATGGACACTTACCGTATATCGCTGATGAAAAAGAAGGCCGACCGTCACTGATGCTGATGACAAAAAAAGCATTGAACATGCTCGATAACGATCCCGAGGGTTTTTTTCTGATGGTCGAAGCCGGGCGAATCGACCATGCCGGCCATGCGAATAATATCGAAAAGAACATTCTCGAAACGCTCGAATTATCCGACACTGTGGATGTCGCGCTGAAATGGGCAAACGGCCGCGATGATACGCTCATTATCGTTACCGCCGATCATGAAACGGGCGGCCTGAAAATCAAAGAAAATAAGGGTGCAGGCAATATCCCCAAGGTCGCCTGGAGCAGCGGCGGTCATACCGCAACACCGGTTCCGGTTTTCGCCACCGGCCCGAACGCTTCGATGATCCCTCGCATCAATGACAATACCGATATCTTTCTGGTCATGACGACCGACGCCGAAGCCCTCGGTACCGCGGCCGCAACCGGATCGCTCTGGATCTCGATCGGAATCATCTTCATGGTCGGCCTGATGATTATCATCCTCCGCCAAAAGGCAAATCGGATGTCATTAGCCTTCGCTTGAAGTATTATCCTAAATGTCAGTTACCGGGCCAGATCTCCGGCGCATGATAGAAATGGATGTCCATTCGCTCCATGCGGTCGCCGTGCTGTTTGAGCCGCTCTGAAAAATCATCCCAGTTCTTTTTCTCAGCGGGCGACCAGACCACTTCCGCCAATGCACACATCCGCGGCAGTGCCTGGTACTCGACCTGCTGTTCGATAAGAATTCCCTCTGACCAGACGTTCCCCTGCGCACCGAGAATATGCTTAGCGCATTCGGGGTTCAGCGTGTCCGGGATCGGCTCAAATTGATACACGTCCTGCAGCAAATTCGGCTTAATAAACCAGCCCGGGTCGTTTTTCGAATGGGACTGTTTGAAATTAAAGTAACATGGAAACGTCGGTGTCATAATCACATCGTGCCCGGCTTCGGCCGCCTCGACGCCTTTTTGGACACCCCGCCAGCACATCACGGTTGCGCCTTGCGGCAGGCCGCCTTCGATGATCTCGTCCCAGCCGATCAGTTTGCGGTCTTTGTTCTTAAGAAATGCACTGATGCGCTTGATGAAATAACTTTGTAATTCGTTGGTATCTGCGAGATTGGCATCGGCGATTCGCTGTTGACATTTATCGCAGGCCTTCCAGTTGTCTTTGGGGACCTCGTCGCCGCCGATATGAATATACGCTGACGGGAAGAGCTCACAGACCTCGGTTAATACATTCTGCAGAAATTCAAAGGTCTTGTCATTGCCCGCACAGAAGACATCTTTACAGACACCCCATCGATGCCAGACCTCGAACGGCCCGCCGGTACAGGACAATTCGGGATAGGCCGCCAGGGCCGCACGGCAGTGGCCGGGCATCTCAATTTCCGGTACCACCGTGACAAATCGCGATTGAGCATATTCCACAACTTCCCGGATATCGTCCTGCGTATAGAAACCGCCGTACTGTTTAGCATATTTTTCGTTACGCCACGCGCCGACTTCGGTCAACTTCGGATATTTTTTGATCGCGATCCGCCATCCCTGGTCCTCGGTCAGGTGCCAGTGGAACCGGTTCATCTTATGGTAAGCCAGGATATCGATATACTTTTTGACGAATTCCTTATCGAAGAAATGCCGGCAGACATCGAGATGCATTCCCCGCCACTTGAATCGCGGTTTGTCGAGCATTTCCAGGCATGGTATTTTCCAGAGAACGTCTTTGACTTTTTTCTCGCTTTCGATCTGCAGCGGCAGTAACTGGCGGATCGTCTGGCAGGCATAGAACAGGCCCGCTTTTTTCGCGGCCTGAACTTCGATATGGCCGGGGAATACCTTGATCTCGTACCCCTCGTCATTTAATTCGAAACGGTCCGGAGATAATTCGAATTGGATACTGTTATCCAGGCCGCCATTTGTCTTTTTGACTAAGGGCAACACGTTGAGCGTATAACCGGTTACCGGTTTTAATCGGTCTGCAAGATATCGGCCGATGTCGTTGGTATCGCCACCGCAAAGGATCACCGTCTGGTCTTTGATTTGAAAAAATCCTTCTATGATCTTCATCTGGGCGGGTTGCGGGATCACGGCGATCCGATTCGGTTCGGCGATTAGCGGTTTAGCGTTCATCCATACCATCATCATGATTATAAAAAATTTATTTTTGGACATGTTTCCTGCTCTCGCAAAAAGAGGTTATTCGGTCCCGTTGTCGATAACGGCTTTAGCGATGGCATTGATGGCCGGTCGCGTTTTGCCGTTTGCACCGTTAACCAGGATCGAAAAAACATAATCGCCGGATTCGGCACTGCAGATACCGGAAAACGATTTAACACCGTTGAGATACCCGGTTTTGCCGAAAATACGGCCCTGATATTTTTCCTCGTTAAAATATTTGTCGATCGTTCCGTCGATCCCGCCGGCAGCCAGGGACGCTTTGTAATACGCCCAGTCCGGACTTTGATACAAATCCAGCAATACTTTTGTAATTGCATTGGCACTGAGCCGATTCTCGCGGCTCAGTCCGCTGGCATCGTCGATCTTGAATTCGACCGTGGGCACACCCAAATCGAGCAGATACTGGCTCAACAGTGCCGCGCCTTGGGGCCAGTTGCCATTCTTGCGGCTGATATTGCTTTGGGCCGAGATCATTTTCAGCAATGATTCGGCCGCCAGACCCAGGCTGTCTTTGTTGCAGCGATTGAGCACCTCGGGAAGGGGTGTTTTGAATTCGCGAAGGATATGCATGTTTGCACGGGTCGCGCATGCTTTCTCCAGCAGTTGCCCTTTACATGAGATGCCGGCTTTTGCCAGTCGTTCGGCGAGCAGGAATCCGAAAAACGCTGCCGGTCGTTCGACCGCCACCGGAAACGGGCCCTGTTGGCGATGGCACTTGCCCTTGACGACCCATTCATTGATCTTGCCGGGCTGGCGATATGCACCGACCGCGCCGCTGCCGCTGCTTAGCGGTTTAACCTGATTGGTGATCTTGATAAAAGCCGTTTTCGGCTCGATCTCGATGTTTATCTGACCGTTGTTATTTCGGACGGTCATATCGACGCAGTTGGTGTTATAATTCAGGCCGGAAACCTCGCAGGCGTACCAGCGATTGAGCTGATCGGGGGGCCAGCTAAGGTGGGACCGCTGGTCGTCAAAAATCGTCGAATCGACAATGATATCGTTGATCTCACGAACCGTTTGGCCGCGAAGGGCCGCGATAATCTCATCGAAGATCCACCCCGCTAATCGCTGATGACGGATGTCGGTTACTCTATCGCCCAGCAGCGGATCGCCGCCGCCGATGATGATAAGATTATTGTCCTTGAGGCCGACTACCGTTTTGAACTCGAAATCCGGGCCAAGGTGTTTCATGGCTGCGGCGGTGACGATCAGCTTCATATTCGATGCCGGCACCATGGCAACATCGCTGTTGAGCTGGTAAACGGGGGTTCCGTTTTCCGCACGAACGATATCAATGGCATAATCGCACTTTTTCTGGTGCGGCTGATTGATAATTTTTAAAATTTCTGTGCTCAGCTCGCCGCCGCCGCAAAGGGCCGCCTGCAGCGAGATAAGTAATGCCGCAACAAGGATTTTGAAATTTTTCATGGTCATGGAAAACAATTTTTACCAAAATTCGCCGTGATTTGCAAGCACCTACAACTCATTGTAATAAAAAGACTTATAAAATTTTTAGTCAGTGACATCAATTTTTATTGTCCGGTTGACAACCCAGCCGATGAAATCTATAGTGCTGGCCAAGGTAGCTCTCAAACTGACCGTATTAAAAACGGTCAGTTTGAGCGTGTTTCGAGGTTCGGTGCTCGGCCCTCGTGGTCGAAGTTGCTTTTAGCAGCGATTAATTTGACATTAGGCGGCTCATTTTAATAGCCGTGGCAAGCTCCCGCGGATTACACCGCGGGAGTTTTTTTATAACCATTTTTCTGTTAATCGGTTACGCGCCATAAAGGGGCATTGAGTTCCGGAATCTGCCAGGTGCTCCGGCAATTATGACAATGATATCCCTGCGGCCGCCGAAGTTTACCGCAGTTCGGACAAGTAACCATCGCCTCTTTCGGCCTGCAGATACAATAAGTGATATACCCCGCCAAGCCGAAGGCGAAGACGATCACCATCCACCAACGCCGCTGATCACCGGTCAAGCCGATGTTCTTCGCATGGCCGCAGACTCGCCAGGTCAAAATACCGCTCACCAGCAGTGCCGGCAAAATCATGATGATCATGGCTAAAAACTTCGCGATGTATTTATCGCCGATCTCACGACCGAACATGGCAATAAAAGAGTTCGGCATGATAAAGATAGCCGTATGCCCCTTAACCGCATCGAAATGCTTCGCCCCAAAAAACGAAATCAGATTCAGCAGCGGCCCCTGAAGATTCTCTGTAACGTATTTAATAATACTCAGGCTTACCGATCCCGGCGCACCGTAATAGATCAGTTCGCTGGATGATGTGGTGGGACGATTGAAAAAGGCGGCCTGCTGTTCATTATCTGTCGCTTCGGATTTGACGATTTGGCCGTTGGGATCGAATATCTCCATTTTCATGGATGTGCCTTCTCTGGATACTGAAGCGGCAACCATTCCTAAATATTTCCCGGTTTCCTTCAACGACACCGGTATCGCTTTATAGCCCAAAAGATCATCTGGCTTAGCTTCGGCGGTAGTATATAAGGATCGGGGTGTCGGCAGTCGTCCCACCCCTTGTTTGACCTCGAGCATTTCCATATCCAGCAGATCGATCCGCCCGCTTTCATCGAGAATCAAACTGTATCGACCGGACAGATCAGTCGCAATATCAACCACAGGGAAATAATATGTACCCTGGCTGGACCGATAAGGATGTGTTTTTTCCTGCTCGGTCATCTCCTCCCATTCTTTCTCAATCAATGGCGAGCTGAAATCCAAATGAATAAGATTGTACGGCGTTGTGATCACCCCGATTTGAATGGGGCTGAATGCCTTGTCCTTTAAAAACTGCGGCCCCTTTTCTATCCGTTCAATCTGATGATCACGATTGAGTTGAATGCCAAAAAATTGCTTGAGTTTTTTATCATAAACCACTCTTGTCATCTTGTCTGGCTGTAATACAGTAATCATGAGGATATCATTAAAACGACCCAGTGATGTATCCGGTTTTTCAGAAAATCCTTCCGGACCAATGTAAACATGGACTAATTCGTCCCGATTGTTGCGTGATACAACATGGTTGCCTTCGATTAACCCTTTTTCCTTGTCGAAATACCATTTGCTGGTAGAAGGGACGCTGATATCTGAATGACGATATTCTAATTTTCTAAAATACTGAGCGATTCCTAAACGATTCTCCAGAATTTCCGCTGACATTCGAGCATTTATATATGAAGCATGTTCCCGTTCCCATATTTCTCTTGTCTCATAACGTGGAGGAATAATTCCTGTTGGAGAAATATGGCAAGAATAACCATTCTTATCTAATTGAGCAAACAGAATCGTTTCGGCTATAAATTTCACCCAGAAAAACACCGTTGACATCAACACCAGGACAACAAAGGCGACACACACGCTTTTTATCAGATTTTTCTTACTGTTCATCATAACTCACCTTCTATAATGATGCTGTTTTATACTGCGACCACGCATACCACACAGCACATCCAATAAACACGATCAAAATCCCCGAAACCGGCCAGCCAAAGCCCTTAACCAGCACGAGTGTCAACATGATACTCAGTATTAAAAATGCGGCCAGCGTCGGTCGAAGCTTATTGTCCGTCCAGCCGGTGATCAAGCCAAGTCCGTAACCGCCCAGGCAAAATAGAAATACCGTCCAGACGATCTGATTGTATGATGCGATAAAGTCAGAATATGCCGGCGCCTTGAGAGGCAGCAAAATAACTGATGTAACAACCAACGGCACAAATAGGATTAAAACCGAAATCAGGCCGGCAATAATACGCGACAGATAAATCTGTTTTCGCGATACGGCTAATGTGGCTAGCATAGCGGATACTCGGCGCTGCTTGTCGAAATACATCTGGCTGGCTGCCAAGGCGGCAAAAATAAACGTGCTGAAGACTAAAAAAAGCGGGTTGATAATAAAGATGATCCGCAGAAAACTGTCCTGCCCGCGGTTGGCGCCGCCATAAAGAAACGATGTGAACAGCATAATCAGCAACATGATTTCCACAATAATCACTGCCATAAAATACAATAGATTATCTCGAATTTCGCGTTTAATCAGCGTAAACATAATCCTGTTCCTTTACATCAACTTGATCATTTCGTATGGTCGGTTTCGTGCATTCGATAAAGATATCTTCGAGGCTCATGGGAATTTCGGTGCAGCTTTCGGGCCCGAAGGTGTTGAGAATTGCCTGTTTCTGCGGATTATAATTAGCGACCGTAATGACCATCTCGCGGCCGCTATTTTTTTGCTGGATAATATCGGTCATATGCAAATCATCCGGGGCTTTTTCGGGGAAGATCAGCCGAAGCTTGCGAATTTTGGTCTTGAGCTGTTCCAACGAACAATCGACGACGAGCTTACTGGCAGTGATTATACCGATCCGGTCTGCGATTCGCTCGACATCGCTGAGGATATGCGAACTAAAGAGGATCGTGCGGCCGTCTTTGCTCAATAAATCGATTGCCAGTTCGAGAAATTGTCTGCGGGCTACGGTATCCAGCCCCAATGTCGGGTCATCCAGAATTAATAATTCCGGTTCGATTGACATCGCCAGTGCCAGGTTCAACTGCGCCCTCATGCCGGTGGAAAGCTGCTTGACCTTGCGGTCCATCGGCAGACGAAACATCTTTATCAAATCCTGAAAAAATGTTTCGTTCCACTGCAGCGACAGTTCCTTGTACAACTGCACCAACCGCCCGACACGATAATTCTGGATCAGGTTATGCCCTTCGGCCACATACCCGATCCGCCCGTGCTGCTTGGCCGAAAGCTGCATCGAGTCAGTGCCGAAAATACGCGTCTGCCCTCGCGTCGGCTGCTCCAGGCCAAGCAGAATTCGAATCGTTGTCGTCTTTCCACTGCCGTTTCGCCCCAGCAGGCCGTAAATGCAGCCTTTGGGAATTTGCAGGTCAATCCCGTCGAGCACACACCGCCCATCGTAAAATTTGACCAGATGATCGAGCTGGATCACCGTGTTACTCATCCTTTTTCTCCTTCTGCTTTTCGAAATGAAAACGTTCGAGAATTTCGTTAAAAATTTTTGCCACCGCCGCCTTTTCGATCTGCATGTGAAACGCATCCACGACCGCCCGCTCGATCTGGTCGCAAACAATCTTGTGCTTGACGGCGTCGTTCAGGCCGCTGTCGAGGTTGGCGATAAACGCCCCCTGGCCGGGTTTGGTCGTGATGATGCCCTCCGATTCCAGAATCCGAAAGGCCTTGGCGATAGTGTTGGGATTGATCGCAAGCTGCTCGGCCAGTTGACGCACGGTCGTCAGCTTTTCGCCCTTTTTAAGCCGCCCCATCGCGATGTCGCGTTTGACCTGATCGACGATCTGCTGGTATATGGCACGGTCCGAACTATGATTTAATTGAAACTGCATTGCAATCCTTATTATTTGTACTATATCATATAGTACATATATATCGCTGTCTGTCAACAGAAAAATAAAAAAATTCTTGAAATTTTTTATATAAGCTCTAAGCCTCCTTATGTTTACCTGCCAAAATGGCACTTTCTCATGGCATCAATCTTTTTATAAACCCATAAATATAGGTGACTTATAATACATATCCTCTTAAGGCATGTGGTTTGCACATATAAAGTGTGTATAGATTTTAAATAAAAGGATAATCTGATGAAATTCGATAAATTCACATTAAAAGCCCAGGAGGCGTTGGCAACCGCTCAGCAGACGGCCATGGCCAGCTCGCATACGATCCTCAATCCGCTGCACCTGCTGCACGCCATTCTCGAAGATGAAAACGGGATCGGTCCCATGATCCTCAGCAAGATCGGCTCCAAACCGACCCGCATCAAAGAGATGACCGAATCCGAGCTCAACCGTCTGCCGCAAGGTAAATCCGAGGGCCAGATGATCATGCCCGACCAGGCCATGAGCCAGATCGTCCTCGACGCCCAGAACCGCGCCGACAAGATGGGCGATGAGTATCTCAGCGTCGAACATCTGTTCATCTCGCTGGCCGCGATCAACAGCACCGCCAAAGAGATCCTTTCGGTCAATTCGATTACCCCCGAGGCCATCCAAAACGCGATTAAGGATATCCGCGGCGGCGAAAAGGTTACCGACCAGAACCCCGAAGAAAAATATAAGGCCCTCGAACGCTACGGCATTGACCTGATCGAAATGGCTCGCAAAGGTAAACTCGATCCGGTTATCGGCCGCGATGAAGAAATTCGCCGCTGTATGCAGGTCCTCAACCGCCGCACCAAAAATAACCCCGTCCTGATCGGCGAACCCGGCGTCGGCAAAACCGCCATCGTCGAAGGCCTCGCTCAGCGGATTGTCGCCGGCGATGTCCCCTCAGGATTGAAAAATAAGCGTGTCATTGCTTTGGATATGGGGTCGCTGATCGCCGGTACCAAGTTCCGCGGCGAATTCGAAGACCGCTTCAAAGCCGTACTCAAAGAAGTCATCGCCGCCGAAGGCCAGATCATCCTGTTTATCGACGAATTGCATACCGTCGTCGGGGCCGGCAAGACCGAAGG
This sequence comes from uncultured Pirellulales bacterium, assembly GCA_964517795.1. GTDB lineage: Bacteria > Planctomycetota > Phycisphaerae > Sedimentisphaerales > Anaerobacaceae > CAZFDE01. The sequence continues at coordinate 14,223 of CAZFDE010000019.1, forward strand.
CTCTGTCGATGCGGGCAACCTGCTCAAACCCTCGCTGGCACGCGGCGAACTGCGGTGTATCGGCGCGACGACGATCGACGAATATCGCAAATATGTCGAAAAGGATGCGGCCCTGGAACGGCGTTTCCAACCCATTACAATCGCTCCGCCGTCTGTGGAAGAAACGATTGCGATCCTTCGCGGGCTAAAAGACCGCTACGATGCCCATCACGGGGTGCGGATCACCGATGCCGCGCTGGTAGCGGCTGCAACGCTCTCAAATCGTTATATCGCCGACCGGTGGCTGCCGGACAAGGCGATTGACCTGATCGACGAGGCCGCCTCGAAGCTGCGGATCGAAAACGATTCGATGCCCGCCGAACTTGACAGCCTGCGTCGAAAGATCATGCAGTTGCAGATCGAACGTGAAGCGCTCAAAAAGGAAAACGACACGGCCAGCAAAGACCGACTCGGTCGCGCTGAAAAGCAGCTCGCCGAACTGCAGGCCAAAAACGATGAGCTGACCGCCAAATGGGAAAACGAAAAACGCGGCATCGACAGCATCAAAGAGATTAAACAGCAGATCGAGGATGCCAAAAATCAGCTCGAAGATGCCCAGCGCAGAGGCGAACTGGAAACCGCCGCCCGGCTCAAGTACGGCACCATCGCCGAGTTGCAGAAACAGCTCGACCAGAAAGAAGAAGAACTCTCCGAATCGCACTTGTCCATGGTCCACAACGAAGTCACCGACGAGCACGTCGCTCAGGTCGTCTCAAAATGGACGAATATCCCCGTTGCCAAACTGCTCCGAGGCGAACGCGAAAAGCTCGTACACATGGAACAAGCCATCGCCAATCGCGTCGTCGGCCAGCAGCAGGCGGTCACGGCCGTCTGCGATGCCGTGCGCCGCAATCGGGCGGGCCTCGGTGACCCGAACCGTCCCATCGGCACGCTCTTGTTCCTCGGCCCCACCGGCGTCGGCAAGACCGAACTGTCACGCGCACTGGCAGAATTCATGTTCAACGACGAAAACGCCATGGTGCGTATCGATATGAGCGAATTCATGGAACAGCACAGCGTCGCGCGACTGATCGGCGCTCCGCCCGGCTACGTCGGGTATGAGGAAGGCGGCCGACTCACCGAGGCCGTACGCCGCCGGCCGTATTCAGTCATCCTGCTCGACGAGATTGAAAAGGCTCATCGCGATGTTTTCAACGTCCTCCTGCAGGTCTTCGATGACGGCCGGCTCACCGACGGCAAGGGTCGAACGGTCGATTTCAAGAATACCGTGATCATCATGACCAGCAACATCGCCAGCCAGCAGATCCAGCAGTTAACCGAGGAATCCGGCGCCGACTGGGAGATCGAGGCCCACGTTAAGGACGCCCTCAAGCAGGTCTTTAAGCCCGAATTTCTCAACCGCGTTGATGAGATCATCGTCTTCCATATGCTCACTAAAGACCATCTGCGGCAGATCGTCGATATCCAGCTCGGTTATCTCGATCGGCGAATGGCAAACCGCCGAATCACGCTCGAATTCACCGATGCGGCCAAAGAACTGATCATGGAAGAGGGGCACGATCCGGCCTATGGCGCAAGACCGCTAAAACGCACCATCCAGCAGCAGATCGAGAACCCCCTGGCAAAACAGTTATTGGAAGGAAAATTCGATGAAGGCGACACCATCAAAATCGACGCCGAACAACACCGATTTACGTTTGTGAAGATTGAGAACTTCTAATGCCGTGAATCACAATGGTGTAATTTTTTTGCAGGATGGACCATATATACCAAATGCCGACAGCGATTATTTAGAACGAGTTTTTGGGCGGTGTTTCCAGCGGCGGTGCAGCCACCAGTATTGGCTCGGGTCTTCGCGTATAAAATCCTCGATGGCCTTGGTATATTCGGCGGTCACCCATCGCAGCGGATCGTCTTTATCCTGCCATTCGCGGGGCTCGATGATCCGGTTGATACCGATCTCGAAGAAGAACCGATCGTCCATGCGCCGGCCGTAACCGATCACAACCGGGATATTGTTCGTGATCGCCAGCAGGCCGATGCTTTTATAAGTACTGGCTTTTCGGCCAAAGAAATCTACGAAAATGCCTTTTCGGCCCGCATCCTGGTCAGCGATAAATGCGAGCGTGGCGCCTTCGGATGTCAGTTTTTCCATGATCTCAGCAGCGCCTTTTTTGTCGATGATCTTCTGGCCTTTGCGCTGGCGGATGCCGTAGAGGTAGTTATTGATGTATGTGTTGTCGAGCGGCCGGGCAATGCTATAGACGTTAAAGCCGAACAGGCCGAGCATATAGCCGATGATCTCGAAATTGCCGTAATGGCCGGTGACCATGATCAGGCCCTTGTTCTCTTTGCTGAGCCATTTGGCACGCTCAGCGTTTTTGAATCGCGAATAATGACGCCAGTTTTCTTTTTTGACCAGTTTGGGGGTGAACATGACATCCATGGCCATCATCGCGATATGCTCGAAACTTTTTCGGGCGATCCGGTGATACCAGTCTTCATCTTTGCCCGGGTAACTGGCTCGAAGATTATTCAATGCCCGGTCGCGGCCGCGATGATAATGTTTCCAGAGCATCCGGCCCAGAAAACGCGCTGTTCGCAGATTGCGCTCGATCGAAAACAGCGACAGAAAAAGCACCAGTATCCGAAGGGCAATATACCCCAGCCAGTCAGTAACCGGATGATGCTTTTTCTTCTTTTTTTTCTTTTTGGGATTAACCATAAATCGTTATTTTACAGGCTCGCGGAATTGGAGCCACCGTTCGTCGAATGTACAGCCGTAAATCGCATGGGCATTTCGGGTTAATTTATTCTCCGCATCGGGCAGATAGCCGTAAAACGTGCAAAAAATGCGGCCGTTATCAAGCTGTGTCGCCACCGGATAACCGATATCGTAGCTGCCCGGGTCGAACGTATAGAGCGTTTTCATCGTGGACATATCCCACGTGCGGCACTGGTCGGTGCTCAGGATGGCCCGGATACTGTACGGCGGCCGGCGGTGGCCGTACACCATCAGGACATTACCGCTTTCAAGCTGGACCAGATAAGCCGGATGCCCCCAAATCGGCAATTGTTTGGCCTGGCTCCAGGTCTGACCGCCGTCAAGCGATTCGGTCTGATAGATGTAGTAACCGATTCCTTCGCGGCCTGAACCTTTGCCGTGCACCCCCTCGGGCAGCCGGTCGCCGAATCCACGGGCCCATTCGCTGCGAATCACGCAGACGATCCGCCCATCGGGGAAAACCAACAGGTTTGGTTCGCACATACCGAAAACATGGTTGTGCTTGAGCTGGTTAAAAAATTTCCAGTTTCGACCATCGGGTGAACCCTTGAGAAAGAACATGGTGTAGCGAAATGCTTTCTCCGGCCACGGCTCAATGAACCGGGTTCCTTCAATGGGATCGTTCGGAACCGTGTAATCCCGCCAGTAGCCCGCCAGCAGGATGCTGCCGTCATTGAGTTTTCGAACGTCCCATGGATAAACCACATCGAGCGGCCCCATATTTTCGAGAACCTGTTCATAAACACAATTTTCTAATCCTTCATTATAGATCTGAACCTTGGTCGGCAGACTTTCTGTGGTGGGTTTATCGTAGCGGAATTTTACATATAACAGTTCATTGTTCGGTAAAGGCAACAGACATCGGGTTGCATGTTGAATATTGGTGAGCTTCGGCGATTCGCAGGTGATCTGCCAGGACCTGCAGTTGTCCTTGGATACGGCAAAATAATGTTCGGCGAACGGCTGGTAGTGTGGGTGCACGCTGTTTTTGAGTTTCTCGAGCGGCTGGTTCTCGAACAGCACGACGAGTTTGTCTTTGGTGCGAATGATCTCGGGAAAGGAGGCGTAATAATCCTGATCGCCGTAAATGATGAAATTTTCGATTTTGCCGTCGTTTTGGTTTTTCATTACCGGGCCGCATCCGGATAACAGGGCCAAAAGAACACAAACGAACAGCCATTTATTTTTCATTTAGTTTCCTTTTTTCAAAATATACACAAATATCTGTTTTATAATCGGTTATAGTCTTGAGCATTACTTAATGACTTTGTAAATTTACTGTTTATAATGACAAATGTCAAAACGTTAATCTAACCGTGAATGAGGTTTGATATGAAAAAATCAGAGAAATATGCGAAAGTCGGCAATGTTCATCAGGTCGGCGGGATCGAGACATCGGTTCTGGATAACGGTCCGGGCAAGGGTGTTCGTATTGCCTGGGTTAATACAGGTTCGGGTTTGCGATATAAAGTGGCCATCGATCGCGGGCTGGATATCGTCGATGCGTTCTATAATCAGCACAGCCTGGCGTGGCTCAGTCACGCGGGCCTGGCGTCTCCGCAGCCGCAATCGGATTGGCAGTACGAATGGTTAAAGTATTTTGCCGGGGGCTTAGTAACGACCTGCGGCTTACAGCATATGGGACCGGCAGAGGAGGATCAATACGGAACCCGCGGGCTGCATGGCCGCATCAGTAATATACCGGCCGAGGTCGAATCGGTCATTCAGCCGGACCTCACCAGCAGAGATCAGAAGATGAGTATCACGGCGGTCGTTCGCGAGAGCCGGGTATTCGGGCCGTGCATGGAGCTTCGACGAACGATCAGCAGCTTTTTGAATCGATCGATGATCCGAATCGACGATACCGTGACCAATGTCGGCAATACCCCGTCGCCGCATATGCTGCTGTATCATATTAATTTCGGCTGGCCGCTGGTCGATAAGGGCACACAAATTCTTTACAACGGCCGGTGGCAGTCGCGCGACAGTGAGATGGACCGCGCGATTTTTAATAACAAAAATGATTTTCGAACCTGTCCGGAATTCCTGGAATCTCATCGGGGCACTGGCGAAGCCTGCGCGTTCATTGAACCCAAAGCCGACTCGAAAGGATACTGTACGGTGGGGCTTCATAATCAAAAACTGAAGTTGGCCGTATCGATTCGGTATAAGAAAAAGCAGTTACCGTGGCTGACGAACTGGCAGCATTTTGGCCCGAACGAATATGTAACGGCCCTGGAGCCGGGTACGAATCCACCCATTGGCCAGGGGGTGGCGCGACAGCAGAAGACATTATTGATTTTGAAACCGGGGCAATCGAAACGATACGAAATTGAGATCGAGGTTCTGAATGAAACCCGATCAATGTATGAATTTACGAGAAAGGCAAAGTAGGTTTTATGAGCGACCACGTTTTAGTCGGTTTTGGTTTTGGTCCGATCCAGAGCGGGCTGTTTGTGCGGGAAGCATTTCGCAGCGGTCATTTTTCGCGAATTGTCATCGCCGAGGTCGATCAGAAGCTGGTCGATGCGATCCGAAAGGCAAATGGCACGTATGCCTTAAATATTGCGACTCATACCGCGATAAATACCGAAAAGATAACCGGCATTGAAATCTATAATCCGATGGTGGACTCGGATCGTAAACAACTGGTTGATGCGCTTTGCTGTGCAACGGAAATCGTGACATCGCTGCCATCGGTGAAATTTTACGATAGGCCCGGTGACGCATCGGTTGCCGGACTGATCGCACAGGGATTAAACAATTCCAGGGCCGATGGGACGATTATCTATTGTGCCGAAAATAACAATCACGCGGCCGAAACCCTGCAGAAGTGTATCGCCCAAAAGACCCCGATTGATTTGAACAGCGTGCAATGGCTCAACACGGTGATCGGCAAGATGAGCCAGGTGGTGACTGATCTCAATGAGATTAACAACGCCAATCTTGCCCCTATGGCCGAAGGATTCAGCCGGGCCTTTCTGGTCGAAGAATTCAATCATATTTTGGTCACACGAACAGCGCTGAAGGATTTTCGGCCGGGGATCGAGGTCTTTGTCGAGAAAGATGACCTGCTGCCGTTCGAGGAAGCGAAGCTCTATGGTCACAATGCGATCCATGCACTGCTGGCATATATCGGTCGGCTTAAAGGGTATGCCAAAATGTCTGACCTGAAAGCAGATGGCAGGGTAATGCAGGTCGGCCGCGATGCCTTTCTCAAAGAATCCGGCGCAGCGCTGATCAAAAAATATCAATCACTGGGCGATGAATTGTTTACCGAAGCGGGATATCGGTATTTTGCCGAGGATCTTTTGGAGCGAATGACGAATCCATGGCTGGCCGACGCGATTGAGCGGGCCGGCCGCGATGTGGTACGAAAATTAGGGTATCAGGACCGGCTTTTTGGTACAATACGACTGGCTGACGAATTCGGAATCGAACCGGTGAATATGGCCGTTGGGGCGGCCGCGGCGATACGTGTGCTGCTGCTGGATGCCGATCAATATGAAGTGCCGAACGATCTGCGGTTCAGCAATACCGTTCGGCTTAAAACCGAACAGATCGAAGCGATATTGAAGTGGCTTTGGCCGGACAACCCACCTCAGTTTATGGCGTTGATCGCCGAAGCACAGGATCGATTGAATGCGATATTAAAGTAAAAAAAGTGGAATAGACCATGGCTAAACGAAAACAAACGGCAAAGAAAAAACGCACAGGACATATCGTTTCGCATACGCACTGGGATCGCGAATGGCGATATCCGATGTGGCAAACGCGGGTGATGCTGTGTGATTTGATGGATGAATTGATCGAGGTGCTGGAAAAAGGGATTTATCCGGCATTTCTGCTGGATGGCCAGGTGATCCCTGTTATGGATTATCTTGTGCTGCGACCCGAAATGACCGAACGGGTCAAAAAACTGGTCAAGGCCGGAAAATTACAGATCGGTCCGTGGCTGACGCTGCCGGACGAATACCCGGTCGATGGCGAGGCACTGGTGAGAAACCTGCTCGTCGGAGCACGTGCGGCCAAGGATCTCGGCGGTAATTTCAATGTCGGCTACACAACCTTTGGCTGGGGGCAGACCGCTCAGTTACCGCAGATCTATGCCGGTTTCGCAATGGACACGGCCTTTGTCGGTAAATTTGTCAACTCAAAACGTGCCCCCAAAAGTGAATTTCTCTGGAAGGCCCCGGATGGCAGTACGCTGCTATGCAGCCGCTTCGGCGAAGACGGACGGGCGAATTTCTATTTCCAGGTACATCTTTCAATCCTGTTTGGGATCGATCATAAAGGTCACCAGTGGGTTTACGATTGGGAAAACGGCGGGATTGCATACCATTGCGCCGACGGCGAACATGTCGATCAGGACTTCTTTCGGCTCGATGCACCCCGCAAGTGGTATCCCCAATCCGTCACCCCGCAGATGCTGGATAAAGTATGGCAAAGCATGGACAGCAGCCTGTTGGAAGATGACCGGGTTATGATGAACGGTACCGACTATATCCTGCCGCAGAAGCTGTTTCCCCAAATGCTCAAGCGGCTCAACGAGGTGGATAAAGACAACGACCGGCAATGGGTGCATACCTCGATGGCGGACTATATCAAACTGATGAAGAAAAAACTCGATCGCGACGGTCTTGTGATGATTGAGGGTGAACTGCGCGACGGCCCGGTCGAATCGTTAACCGGTAATGCGTTGACCACCCGTGTTCGAATCAAGCGACTGAATAAAAAAGCCCAGAATATGCTGATCGGGTATGCTGAGCCCATGGCGGTGCTTGCTGAAATGGCCGGAGCCGATTATCCGCGGCGGCTGCTTGATACCGCATGGGATTTTCTGCTCAAGGCGCATCCACACGATTCGATTAACGGCGTTACACAGGACAAGACCGTTGAGGATAACGCCTATCGATTGAATCAGGTGATCGAACTGTCGGATGTGATCGGTCAACAGGCCCAGCAGCATATGGTCAAAAATATCGATATGTCGAATTTTAGCGACGACGATGTCTTGCTGACGGTCTTTAATCCAATGCCGTACGAGCGGCGAGAAGTCATTGAAGCATATGTCAATATGCCGGACATGATGCCGCGCAATCCCAAATGGTGCCAGTTTCCACCGTCGTTAATGGTCTATGATGCAAACGGCAAAGCCCTTTCGACTCAGTGTCACGGTGCGACATCCAAAACCTGTGTCGTTTCAGAATCCCATATGCGTCCGTTCCCGTTCAATAGCCAAAAGTACCGTATATTCTTCGATACCGGCCCGATTCCGGCCGGAGGGTATAAAGTATATAAAGCCGATTTTGTCGATTTGAAGAACGTCAGGGGCGTTGAGTGGGCGGACGCAAAAGTCCGGACCGGCAGTCTGCTGACCGAACCAAACGTACTTGAAAATGAATATCTCAAAGTCAGCATCAATTGCAACGGCACATTTGACCTTGTTGATAAACAGAGCAAGAAGACTTATGAAAACCTTGGCTACTTTAGTGACCGCGGCGAATTAGGCGATTACTGGATTAACCAGCGGCCGGATAAAGACCAATACATCAATTCGCTTGGCTGTCAGGCGCGGATTTGGGCGGAAGATGTCGGCCCGTTAAAAGCGACACTTGTTTCTGAAATATCCATGCAGATACCGGTATCTGGAGATTACAGCAATAAAAAGCGATCTGAAAATTTAATGCCGTTTACGATCAAGTCGCGCCTTACCTTGAAGGCTTATTCGCAACAGGTCGATGTCGAAGTTGCGTTGGACAATCCATGCAGCGATCACTATCTCAAGATGCATTTTCCGACGAGCCTGTCAAAAGCGAAATTCGTTGATTCGGGTGGTCATTTTATTGTGGATCGTCGGCCCATTCGACCGCAGGGGCCAACTCAAAATATGGTTTGGCCGGATATGGCAACGCGACCGATGAACGATTTTGTCGATCTCAGCGACGGGGCGAACGGTATCGCCTTTTTAACCGACAGCATCTTTGAATATGAAGTCAGCGAAACTCCGGATCGAACCGTCGGGCTTTCGTTGCTGCGGGCGGTACGAAACTGGATTGCTGCCGAATATCGCGTTGGGTGTGATTTGCCGTCTCAAAAGGGCGGTCAGCAATTGGGGTATCATACGGTCCGATTAGCGATTCGGCCGCATCAGGGCACGTTCGAGCAGACGCATATTCCGCTGTTCGCACGTCAGTTCAATATTCCGCTTCGGATCATTCAAACCCGAAAACATAATGGGGATTTAACCGCCGGTGAGAATTCATGGGTTAGCATCAGTAATCCCGACATTGTTCTTTCGGCATTGAAAAAAGCACAGGATAGAAATACGACAATCATTAGAATGTATAATTCGACAGATAAGCAGCAGCGAACAACATTGAAATGTGCTAAATCGATTTCAAAAGCATGGCGAACCGATTTGAATGAGAAACGCAGCAAGCCGCTGGATATTAAAAATTCGAATATGATCGGGGTAGCGATTGAACCGTATAAAATCGAAACCATTGAAATACGCATGAAATGATTTTTCAGGAGTAAACCATGACAAGACCGTTTGACGTAATGGTAGCAGGGCACTTATGCATTGATATTATTCCGATATTTCCGGATACCGGTGCGACACAGATCGGCGAGATCATGCGACCGGGCAAACTGGTGAATATGGGCGATGTCAAAGTCAGTACCGGTGGACCGGTTTCCAATACTGGCATCAATATGAAGACGCTCGGTTGCAAGGTCATGTTCTGTGCCCGCGTCGGCGACGACCAGTTGGGCCAGTTGACTGTCGAGATGCTCAAGAAAAACGGCAGTTCTGACGGCATCAGCCTGGCGGAAAACACCTCCAGTTCCTATACCATCGTGATCGCACCGCCGAATATCGATCGCATCTTTTTGCACAATCCCGGAACGAACAATTCGTTCAGTTCGACTGATTTGGACCCGGAGTTGATCGCCCAATGCCGCCATTTTCATTTCGGTTATCCGCCGCTGATGAATACGATCTATCAAGACGATGGTGAAGAACTGATGAAGGTCTTTCAGATTGCTAAACAAGCCGGTGCGACGACCTCCTGCGACATGACCCTCCCGGACCCCAGCTCCGAATCCGGCAAGGTCAACTGGCGAAAGGTGCTCCAAAAGATTTTGCCCCATGTCGATATCTATCTTCCGTCGGTGGAGGAAACGCTGTATATGCTGCATCCACAGCGATTCCTTGACATGAAAGAACAGCACAATCAGGAGGAATTGATCGGTTATCTGACTCCTGATGATTATTCCGATCTGGCCGACGAGCTGCTTTCGATGGGGGCCAAAATGGCGTCTCTGAAATCGGGCTATCGCGGCTTTTATGTCAAGACGTCGGATAAATCGAGTTTCGATAAATTAGGCGACGCCCGCCCGGCCGATGAAGATAACTGGTCTAACCGTCAGCTTTGGGCGCCGGCTTACACCGTCGAGAAATTCGGCAGTGCGACGGGGTCCGGCGATTCGTCAATTGCCGGCTTTTTAACGGCTTATCTGAAAGGCTATACGGTAGAACAGGCCCTTAAGTATGCGACCTGCTGCGGCTGGCAGAATGTCCAGGTCCTCGATGCCGTCAGCGGAATTCAACCGTGGGATGAGACGACCGGGATGATCGAAAAGAATATGCCGACAATCAAGATGGATATCGACTCGCCGCAGTGGAAGTTTATCGAAGATCCAGGTCTGTGGGCCGGGCCGGGTGATGTGCTCAATCAATCATAATTTAAGATGAGGTATAAATACACATGGCAAATTTAAATCGTGAAATAACCGTCGTCGAAGGTTCGACGATGACCAAACAACAGTATGCAGATTTTCTGAAAAAAGCCTACGAGTTAATCGCACAATGTCCGCAATATATCTGCCCGCCGGAAGATATCAATGTCCTCGAGTTAGCGCATCTGGTGCCGGTCGTTGATGAGACGGTTCTGGCAATTTATCTCGGGATCAACGATGCGGTCTGCAACAAAGGACTGGTCACGCCGCTGCTGCCCCAGCATGGCCACAATAACGTCTTTGTCTTTGATAATCAGATCTACAGTGGCGGCGATGAAGTGCCTTCGGGTACGATCGATGCCCAGAAGGTGCTGGTGGGTTTCGAGCCGCCGAACGAGACGTGGAACCCGGACTGGACGTATGTGATGATCGCCGATCCGGCCCGCAGTTTCGAGAGTCTTTGGGCCGAGAAGGGCTATATCGATATGATCCCGGCCAAGTTCGAGGACTTTACCAATTTGACCGATCTGGCCGACAGTAAAATCTGTTTCTTTATTACGCCCAAATCGTTCGATCATCCGGTTAACCAGGCCCGCAATTATCTCAAGGCCGCCCGCGACAACGGACAAAAAATGGCTTCGGAATTCACAATCCCCGAACGCATCAAAGACGAATTCGACGGCCTGGAACCGGTCATCCTCGAAAAAGGCCAGAAGCTCTATGTGGCAACAAACGATTTCGGTCCCTGTGCCCACGGCTGGAGCAATATTCACCCGGCCAATAAGACCTGGGCGGTGATTAATGAGAATTCGGCCGTACCGCTGGATCTGGTGATTAAAAAACCGCCGGTCAAATCCGAATATGCCCAAAAACTGATTCCGCCCAAAGGCAGTTCCGATATGACCACCGACTGGTTCTTCCGCGGCGATATGGTTGTGCGAAAACCGCTGCTGCAGGGCATATTTAAGGGCTGATTCAAGAATTTAAGCTAAAATCGAGGTGCCGACATGGCAAAAAAACTCTGCAAACTCGTCAAAGATAAGCTGCACAAAGACGATCCGAAGAAATTCATAAAGATCGTTAAAGACGCCAAATATTATTGTAAAAACTGCGGCCGCGTTGCCTCAAAAAAATCGTATCTCTGCAAGCCCGAGAAATTGTAGACACGTATTCTCGGTCAGGCCTTGCCAAGACGACGACCGACCTCGCGTAGGGTCGCGACGTCTTCGGGATGGATCGCCCCCTGCGGCAGGGGACCGGTATTCAAGAGCAGATTCGCTTTTTTTTCTTTCGCCTCAGCGAGCATCTGCATCACATCGTCGGCGGTTTTGTGTTTGCCGTCATCGGCCTTGATATATCCCCATCCCCTGGGCTGCAGGGTATTGCAGATCTCGATATGTTTGCTTTTATTATTTTCCCATGCCATACGTGCGATCTCGGCGTTTTGAGGAAATGCTTCTTTGACCCGATCATACAGCGAATGACCGGACCGTTCCGGTGCGGCAAAATCCTCGGTGCCGCTGGCGCCTTGCTTGAACGAGATCAGTGTTTGCGGCTGAAGCGAACGAATCAACTGGTATGTCTTTTCGATTGGAAAAAGATCCGGCCGGGCGTAATAGCCCATAATCGGATCGAACCAGATGCCCGCGATCGGGCCGTATTGCGTCAGCAATTCGCGCAGTTGAGCGTGAACGTAATCCACATAGATCCCAAAATCCTTATCTTTTTGAAATTTATACTGCTCGGGTGGTGTTTCATACGCGGGCCTGACTGCATTCCAGCCGACGTCCCGGCTGTAAAAGTAAGGGTGCCACCAGTCGGCCGCATACGAATAATACAAAAACAGACCAAGCCCTTTTTTGCGGCATTGCTCGGCTAATTCACCGATCAGATCGCATTTGGCCGGCGATGCCATCGCGTGATATTCATGCTGCGTGGTCTCAAACAGGCAAAACCCTTCGTGGTGCTTGGAGGTAATCGTGATATATTTCATATTAGTCGAAAGGGCCAGATCGGTGATGAAATCGGCGTCGAAATCCGCAGCAGTAAACGTATCTTTGAGCTTGATATATTCCTCCAGTGGGATTTTTTCGCGAAATTGGACCCACTCATGCCGGCCTAATTGCGAATACAGCCCGTAATGGATAAACATGCCGAACCGCGCTTCTTTGAACCAACGAGTTGCCGCTTGACGCGGATTATTCTGATAAGATGTTGTGTAATCGGTTAAATATGAAGGAACCTTTGAATGTTGCGGTGACCAGGGCAGATGACAGCCCATATTGGAAACCGCCATCGTACCGGCCGCCGCTGAGATTTTTAAAAAATCCCGCCGATTCACTGAGTTTGGGTATAAAATTCTCATGTCCACCTCACTGAAAAAATTTTCTGATTTTTTACTGTATCGTATATTTGAACAATAACAATAAAAATCAAACTTGTATTTTTTCACAAAGCGTATATATTGAGCAAAACAATTAAGTTAGGGAGATTTTCAAATGGACTATGAGCAGGGCGATTCAGGTATGGAAAACAGCAGTGAGAATATGGGCGCAATTCCGCCGCGGCCGGCTGAATATTATCAGCCATACCCGCCGCAGAAACCGCGTCGCAGCGGCTGGCGTATCGTCTGGGGGATCATCACGGCCATGTCGGTGCTGGGCAATTTCTTTTTCCTGTTGATCATTTTAGGCATGGCGGCCATGCTGACCACAACACACAAAGGGATTTACGAGGAAAACCTGGTGCGCAGCGGTGATCGATCCACCAAAATTGCGGTTATTGACGTTCATGGTATTATTGACGATGACCAGTATCGCGGTTTTAAAGAACAGCTTAAGAACGCGAAGAAGGATAATTCGGTCAAGGCCGTGATCCTTAATGTCAGCTCGCCCGGCGGAATGATCTCCTCCAGCGACCAGATCTATAATGAGATATCCGATTTTCAGCACGAAAGCGGCAAGCCGGTTGTTTCTTTCATGCAGGGGGTAGCAGCTTCGGGCGGCTATTATGTCTCAGCAGCATGCGAACAGATCGTCAGCGAGCCGACCTGTATAACCGGCTCGATCGGCGTGATCATGGGGTATCTGGTGTTGGAGGAACTACTGGAGGGTAAGCTCGGTATCCAGCCGGTGGTCGTCAAATCCGGCGAAAAGAAGGATTGGCCCAGTTCGTTTTCGCCGCCGACTGAAGAGCAATTGCAGTATTTACAGGACCGCCTCATCCAGCCGGCATTCAGGCGGTTTGTCGAAATCGTGGCCGATTCGCGGCCGGATCTGACAATAGAGGATGTCAACCGACTGGCCGACGGGAGCATCTATACCGCCGAACAGGCCCTGGATGAGAAACTGATCGATGAGGTCGGTTATATGGATGCGGCCATCGAAATCGCCGCGGACCTGGCAGAGATTGAAAATCCCCATGTGATCCGATATGAAAAACCGTTTTCTTTTTCAAGCCTGTTCGAAGCCCAACAGCAAACATTATGGCAGATCGATCGAAATGCTATTTTTGAATTGGCGTCGCCACAGGTCATGTATCTGTGGACATGGTAAAAAAGAGGCCGGTTTTTTTGTCCGGCCTCTTTTGCATTACAGATTATTTAGTTTTAGAATTTACACTTCAGACTGAGTTGGAACCAATATTCATCGGAAGTATTGATCGAATCATCCCAGGATGACTGATAATGGAATCCCGGGGTAAATGTCAAATCGTTATTCAGTGCCATATCGGTCATCACACAAAAACAGGCATGTGAAAAATCATGATCTGCAGCGCTGCCGGCCGGTCCGACACTGTCATTATAAACGGTATGGGCACCCAAATGAACCGGTTGCTCAACACCGGATTCAAGCCATGCCGGAATCATAAACGTATAGGTCAGGGCAAAGACATGGGCCCATCCGCCGTTATTTCGATTCGTGGCTTTCGATTCAGAGGGCCAGTATGCAAACATCGCATAACTGGGGACCAGTCCGCCGCCGATGAGTTTGGGCCATGCAAACGCGCCGAATACTTCCTGAGCGGCCCCGGTTCCCGGTGTTGTTCCTTTGCGGGGTTCGTCCGGGTAGCTGAAATAGGTATAGCCGATTTTGTAATTGGTTTCGTACGGCTGATCGCAGAACATTCGATTGCGATAATAGGGGGTATAGGTCAGCCATTCGGAATTTTCGAAACCGCCGCCATTCGCCCGTGACATCCAGACATTCAGCCCGAAACCGGTTCCCCACAGATTAAGATCGATGCTCGGTTGAAATGCGCTGTGATTGTTGGCGTATGCATCGTAGCCTCGCCAGATGTAACGGCTGACATAGGTCAGGTCGATGGTTCCGTGCAGCTCACCATCCTGAGCGAATGCCATAGAGCACATGATACACATTAGCACTAAACTTGTTACCATTACTTCCTTCATAATCATCTCCTGTAAAATAGATTAACAATTTTACCATTTTCCGCTTTTTCGCTGTTCGGCCTTGGGATATTTGTGAATATCTTTGAGGAAATTCTGCAAATCATCTTCAGGCAGTTCATAATCGGTCAGGTTACCCGAAAGAAAGGCCTGATATCCGGACAGGTCCATCAAGCCATGGCCGCTGTAATTAAACAGGATTACTTTTTCTTTGCCTTCTTCTTTCGCTTTTTTAGCTTCATCGATCACGGCCGCCAATGCCTGGCTGGTTTCCGGGGCACAGATGAAGCCTTCGGTTTGGGCCCAGGTCAGTGCGGCATTATAAGAATCGATCTGATGATAGGATCGCGGTTCCATCAGGCCTTCGACAATCGCCTGACAGACCAGCGGGGCCATACCGTGATAACGAAGGCCACCGGCGTGAATGGGCGGGGGAACAAAGGCGTGGCCAAGGGTGTGCATCGCTAAAAGCGGCGTTGTACAGGCCGTATCACCGAAATCGTAAGCAAATTCACCCCGCGTCATCGTCGGGCAGGCGGTCGGCTCAACCGGGATGATCGTAATATCGGCGCCATTGATCTTGTCGGCGACATAAGGGAAGGACAACCCGGCGAAGTTACTGCCCCCGCCGGCACAGCCGATCACGATATCCGGTGTTTTTTCATTGATCTTTTCGAGCTGTTTTTTTGCTTCCAGTCCGATGATGGTTTGGTGCAGCATCACATGATTCAGCACGCTGCCGAGCGCATAACGGGTTTTGCCGCTTGCGTCCGTTACCGCTTGCTCGATCGCCTCGCTGATCGCAATCCCAAGGCTGCCGGGGGTATCGGGCATTGTTTTCAAAACATGCCGTCCGGCATGGGTCTCATTACTCGGACTGGCAACGCAATTGGCGCCCCACACCTGCATCATGATCTTACGGAACGGTTTTTGATCGAAGCTGATACGAACCATAAACACCTTGCATTCGAGATCCAGGAGTTTGCAGGCAAAGGCCAGTGCACTGCCCCATTGGCCGGCGCCGGTTTCGGTGGTAATGCGTTCGATGCCGAACTGTTTATTATACCATGCCTGGGCAACCGCGGTATTGGGCTTGTGACTGCCGGGCGGGCTGGTGCTTTCATCCTTAAAGTAGATGCGCGCCGGTGTCTCCAGATATTTTTCCAGATAGACTGCGCGCCTTAGCGGTGCCGGTCGCCACCGATACAAAATATGAAGGATTTCTTCGGGAATATCGATCCACCGTTCGGTGCTTACCTCCTGCTCGATCAGATTCATCGGGAATACCGGTGCAAGCATATCCGGGGAGACCGGATTGCCATCGGGGCCCAGCGGCGGCAGCATCGGCGTCGGCAGATCGGCCGCCAGATTATACCATTGCCGCGGAATGTCACGCTCGTCTAATGAAATTTTAATCGTATCCATCTGATTCTCCTGAATGTCAAATTAAACGTTTGTATAATGACCTATCGATGAAATTCAGTGAGGTTTTGCGATTGATACACGCCATTTCTCAATCCAATCCGCACCGTCACTTATCCATACATATAGGTAAAACAGGCTTCGTTTACCATATTCAAGGGAATAATGCAAGGATAAAATTATAGCGTTCCGGGAGTATTATTTGGGGTGTCGCGGGAGGGTAAATGACAGCGGGTTCAACGGGGCCGCGTGTTTCTAACTGACCGATCACGATGGGAAAGATGGGAGGGCCTTCGCCCGTTTCGTCGAGGAGCACGAACATCGCGAATTTCGATTTTTTTGCGTCCGCCGGAGCGGGCCGAACTGCGTTTATGCTTATGCAGGTGTTTATTCATTTTTTGGTATTTTTTTTGCTTGATCACGTCAAACGAATGTTCGCAGATCACACGGACGTTTTTGTCCGGATTTTCCAAACCGTCGAGCAAAACCTGCATCGCAATTTTTTTCATGCGACCGCGCATACTGCGAAGGCCGTATGCGGCCGCATTTTTGGTTACACGTCGTGTGGTTTTATCCAGTAATGTCTCGTTGAGTACCTCGAAACCGTCTTCCTGGAGCCAAGACAAATGAAAGGCTGCCCGTCGCGCATTGGAGGAATCCCCGCTGTTCAGTCGTTTACGTAGATCGTCAAGCACGGCCTGAGATTCGGCGTCTTTTTGCTGCTGCGACTTTTGATTATCTTGCGTTTCCATAAAATACCAACCATTCCATTACACGTATTATCGGAAACTGCCGCTGTTTATCTTAATCGTTGCCTGCCAAATATCACATTTTTGTTACAAAAGGGGTTCATGCTTACATGTTCACCCTCGTTGATTGGTATTACTCACGTTACTGCGGTATTGTTTATAATAACCATCAACCACTTCAATTATATCATTTTTACCCCCGCTGTCAAAAGAATCCTTAATTAATCGGTTGTCTATTTTAACAAATTCAATTTTAAATTAATTTCCTCGTTTAGCTTTTATCCCGTTATTTCGCTTGATTTTTCAGTAAAATCATCATATTTTTATTTTTTGATTTCGCGGCTGCCGATTAAAATTGATGAAAATCAACTATTTTTTGAAAGGTTAGTTTGATGACAGATACTCAGGAAAAAACCGGATCAACACAACCGGATCAGTCGAAACAAACACAGGCGGGTGCATTGCCGCTTTGGCGAAAGATTGCACTGACATTGATTGTCTTCGCTATTGTTGTTCTGGTGGCATCCATGATCTTAAAGCCTGTTGCGAACCGTTACATTGAAAATCAGTTGACACAAAAAATCGAATCCATTGCCGAAGCCAATCAGCCCTTGACATTTAATGATCTGCTGGCTCAGCAAATTACCCAAAGCAGCGGCCAGACAGCGACCCCATTATATACAAAAGCGATTGCGGCGCTTCCGGCAATCCGCCCGGACGACGATATTGTCAAAATCAACCAGTTTTACCGCCGGCACCTTGCCGTCGATTCGAACGAGCCCATCCCTGAAAAAATGCAGCAGGGGGTTCGCAGTACTTTACAGCGATTAAATGAAATAATTGTGCAAATCCGTCAGGGGGGGCAACTTCCGATATATTATTTCGATTTTGGTCTTGATCAGGGCAGGGACGTCTATCAAACCCGTATGCGAAAGATTCACGCCGCTTTTTATTTAATTTCGACACAAACATTAAACTATCTGGTAGAAGGCAAGCCGGATATGGCGGCGCAGTCCGCATGTGCGATGATTCGATTGTTACGGGTGTTTGATATCTCTCCAACCTTAAAATTATATCTTCAAAAGATAGAATACTTAAACCTGGCCTGTGACGACCTTGAGTACTGCCTTCAATACAGCCGTCCCTCGACAAAAAACCTGATAAAGCTTCGTGAGGTTTTATCGGTAGCCATGTCAAAGAATTCTCTTTCCCAAGTGTTAACTGCCGAACGCATTTATCAGCTTGAATTAGCGCATAATTTGTTGCCGCAGGATGTCCTCGATCATTATTTGTCGGCCCAGACGCAGGATTGGCCCGGCCGAATAACCCTGCCCAAGCCCGGATGGAGCCGATTCCGGTTACGGTATCGCACCCTGCAATATTTAAACCAAATGGATCAGTTACTAAAGATCGTTAAGCAGCCCTGGCCGCAGCCGATTAAACAAACACAATCAAAATTGCCGTCAGAAGGCCGGCCGCCAAAAGAATTGATCAACAGCGGCGCCATATTCATTCATAAAACCGCCCAGGTCTTGAGTATACTGCATAGCGTTACGATAGCGACGGCAGTCGTAGAATACGAAAACCAGCATCAATCTTTTCCCGATACCATTAATCAGTTGGTCCCCGGCATGATTGCTCAGATTCCAAAGGACCCGTTCAGCGGCGAGCTGATGAACTATAGTGTAACGGAGGATTCGTGTGTGATTTATAGTGTCGGTGAAAATGGCACCAACGACGGCGGAATGATTCATTCAGGCACTCTCGAAGGCGCAGCATTTGATATTGGTATAAAATTACAGCCCAAAAACCGTTGAAACCAAATTGACATAAACAATAAGAATCATAAACAAACAGCTTCACGCAGTGTGACATGAAGCTGTTTGGATGATGGGTTCTTTTTTTTATTCTTCTGTCGGAATCGCTGGAGCAGGAGAGGGTGTTTTCTTGGAAATATGAATGATCTTCTGAGCTTCGACAACACCGCTGCCTTTGATCGTATGAATTCGACACGACAGTAAGTAATAACCCGGTTTCAAGACGATGCATTTTTCAACGGCCGGTATAAGTTCGACAGTTTCATCTGCGGTTTGTGTTTGGACATCCTGCGGGCTTTCATCTTGCGGCTGCGCCAATTCGAGTGCGATATTAGCCACCGAGATGATCCGGCTGCTGTGTGATAGAATCCGCGGCGATCCGAAAAGCGGCAACGCAAAACGCTGGCGTATAGGCCCCTCCGGAACGGATTCTTCATGCCCCGGAATGGCTTGGGGATCAGGACTGGGACCCAGACGACGCAGTACCGCATAACCAATGATATTGTGCCGCTTGGGCATCACCGCAACATCGACATCTTCATTCTCAAGCCATCCCTGACAAATTTCTTCAACGCCATTGTAGTTGGAATCTTCAGGCTGTCTGGGAATATCCATAATGACTTTACCGTCACCATCATTGACCAGATGCACAGATAATTTCAGCACCTCTTTGTGATGATAGACCGGCCTGTTGGTGCGGACCGCAATGTGATAGTCATCCGAAAGACCAAGACGCTGGGGTTGACTTGATTGATTTGCCGCATTTTCCTGTGCAAATCCGGTTCCGGCTGCCCCCAGGGCAACTACAATCGTGAGCATGACAATTCGTTTCTTTCTCATAATGCACCTCCCTTAACTGAAGATTAAAAAATTCTTTTGATATGCAAGGCGCAAAAGGAAAGCAGTTTATTGCAAAATTATTTAAAAATGGAAAAATTTTATGTGTGATTAATCCAGGCGGATACCTTTTTGTTCCAGCCAGTGTTTGAATTCCCCCATTTCGGTATCGAATATTTCATTATCATAATCTTCTTCGAGTTTGTCGATACTTTCTTCGAGTTCCGGCTGCTGCTGGACAAGTTCATTGAGTTTTTTCTCAAAATTTTCACTCAGTTTCCGCAAGCCTTTCAAGTCCGGTGAAATATC
The DNA here is from genome assembly GCA_964517795.1 of uncultured Pirellulales bacterium. GTDB lineage: Bacteria > Planctomycetota > Phycisphaerae > Sedimentisphaerales > Anaerobacaceae > CAZFDE01. The sequence goes on from CAZFDE010000019.1 coordinate 34,293, forward strand.
CAGAATACCGGCCAAACGGGTAACAACTGCTTCGATTGCCAGTGGATTGTTCCCATGGACGTAGGCCGGGACGGTAGCGACCAGGTTTGCCATGCGTAATTTGTAGTTTCGGGCCAGGACCGTCAGGTACGTGGTAAACGAAGCCGGGCCGTCATAATTACTGAATTTCACCCCGTAATGCTTGATTGTTTCCTTCAATAGCGAATCGGATACATTGCATAACAGCCGCGGCTGACGCGTATGAGGAACCAGGCCGGACACACTGCCGATAAAATAGATCATCGAAACTTCGAACCGGGTGCATAACTGAAGGACCTGTTCGGCAAAGGCCTTCCAGTTCATGTTCGGTTCTTTCCCTAAGAACAGGATGACGTTATCCCGCTCATTACAGAAAAATTCATTGGTCGTCAATTCATATCGCTGGATCAGCCCGTCCTGAATGACGGTATGCGGACGAAACAGCGATGCAAATTCCATAGAACCCGGCAGGTTTTGGATATAATAGCCGTCACTGGATAACTCCGCGAATTTCTCGGCATGGGTTTTTTCGATCAGACACCGCAGCGTACCGCTGGAGACCTCGCCGCCGTCCATCCAGCCGAAAAATCCAAGCAGCAGTTTCGGTTCTTCCAGTTCGGGTGTTCGGGTATAGTGTATCTTTCCGGTTTCCATATAAGCGTGCCCTATTTAATTTTTTTGAAGTTTAACGCATCCAAGGCAAATATTCAAGGTTTGTTAAAATCAATAAAGTCTTTCCCCGATTTGTTATCTAAAGTAGGGGATAATAATACCCGATCAATAGCAATAGACCGGATAATCTTAGAAAAAAAATGAATAACTGGAACGGACAATCAGAAGAGAGAGGGAATTTACCGAAACTGGACGATCGGATCGCACTTGCTGATATTGTGCCGGTATCGGTGACCATCAGACCGCAATGGCTCAAAGACGGCACCCTTTTTCTGCCCGAAGATATCGCCAAATATATGAAGCGAACCAATACAGTTCACTTTATCTACGAAGGGCTTGACGAATTACTGCCGTATGAAGAAGATCAACAGATGGTCGAGGGCCTGAATGATTTTTATAATTTTCATCAAATCCGTCCCGGCAGCAAGATTGTCCTCCAATTGCGTACAATTGAACCAACCCGCATTCTCCTCACAAACCCACCTCGACCCTCGCCACAAGCCAACCCAGTTGACAGTTACTTTTAAGGTGCCGGCAGTGGAATTTGGATTTTGCTCTGAGTTTTGGTATAATGGGTAAAATACTAAAGGGTGACGAGATGTTACATTTTCGAAAGTCCACATATACCGTATTTTGGATGTTGCTCATATTGGCCGGTGCCATATGCGCCCGGCCGGAAAAATGGCACAAAAAACAAGTCGATTTACGCCTCAATGGCATGGGCAAAATCAAAGCGGTCCATTATCCCAAAGAAAAACCAGTAAGATTCAACCAACAGCAAAAAGTCCGAAAATCGAAATTAACAAATCGAATCCCCGCACGTTTTGACGAGAAAATAACCTTGTCAGACCAAACCACATATACCGGACCGTATGCACTGGCGATCGAAGTAAACGATCCGCCGCTGGATGGTTTTGTACCGTGGGTGGTCGTATCGATCACCGATGAGCGAAAGCTTGAAGGTGAATTTGAGGCCGTCACGGAATACGCCCCGGCCGGGTCATTTCTTTGCTCAAATCCACAGACCGAGTATGCGATCGGCATTTTCGATACCGGTGCCAGCGCCCATGTCATGGGATACGAAAATTCACTGGCGACCTGCCTGACGGGCACGTACCTGACATCGAACACAATTGAAATTACAGGCGTGACCGGTTCGGTGGATGCACGCGTCAGTCAGCCGATCGGGCTGTTCGCCGGCGGACTGAATCTAATGGATACCAATGGCGTTTTAACCGGCATCAGTTCATTAGTCGGCCAGAGCAATATCGCGATCGCGGTCGGCGATATACCGCCGGTCAATACCCCCGATCTGGTCACGGCCATTGGTTCGCCGCTGGCGGTCTATTTCAGTGTGGCCGTCGATAACGAAACAGTGATCTCCCGAACGTGGGACGGCAACGATATCAATTCGCCGCAGTTGACGTTTTACCCCAACGATGACCCCGGTATCCCCGAATTCGCCAATCGCATCCCGCTCGAACTGCGGCCGCTGGGCGGTGTATCGGTCCAGTACATTATCGATCCGCTCTCCGGCCTCGATTTTGTTCCGTCTTCACCGTCGGTAATCATCGGCAATTCGTCTCAGAGCCTCTATTTTGTTTCCAGTGTCGATGCCTATGACGACACCTATTCGGCGATCGACAAAGACCGCTTCCTCTTCGATACCGGTGCCCAGATAACCGTCGTAGGTTCGCGAATCGGTGCCCGGCTGGGCCTGGATCCGGCCGCGCCGGAATTTGAGGTCGATATCGTCGGGGTAACCGGCGATCTTTATGTGGCACCGGGTTTTTATCTCGACCGGATCGAGATCCCGGCCCTCGGCCAGTGGTTGAGCTTCGATAATGTACCGGTCGTGCTGCTGGATATCGCATCACCCGAAGGCGGCACACTGGATGGGATTATCGGCATGAATCTGTTTGTCGATTTTAACCTCGTGGTCCGCGGCGGGGGGCTGTTCGGCCAGGACGACCCGGCCGTCGATTTTGAACCTATCCTGCAATCCCTGCCCGGCGATATCGCGCCGCCCGGCGGCGATGGCGTGGTCAACGGCCTCGATCTGAACCGGTTAATCCAAAGCTGGCTGCTGACCGATGGCGACCCGAATTTCTGCAGCGACTGCGACCTCGCCCCGATCGCTTCACCCGATAACCGCATCGATTTCGACGATTTCACCGTCCTCGCCCACAACTGGATGACGCAATAAAAAAACCGCCTTTCATACCCTTCACACTTTTCATACTTTCACACCCTTCATACTTTCATACTTTCACACCTTACACCCTTCACACTTTTCATACTTTAGATTTTTCTCACTTCCAGACTTTCCACACGGGTTTGTTATCTGAAATCTGAACGTCGAAATATGAAATTATCGAAGCACGAACACCGAGCCACAGAGAACTGTCATTTCGAGCTTGCCGAGAAATCTATTCAAAATAGCCATGAGCGAAGTGAATCCCGCAGTTTTGAGCTTTGCGTTTTATCTTTTCAGCTTTATCTTGCAATACCACCTAAAATCAATAAAATTACACCATATGAACTAAAATACTTGGTTCGCTGTGTAGAACTGCTAAAACAACAAACAGAAAAATGTTGTCAGGAAAAGATGGAGAGTTTTACTTGAAACAAAAGGAAAATGAAATAAATGCTTGTAATGCTTCTATTGAAATTATCCAAAGGATAAAGGGTGTAAAATACTATCCAGACAAATGGCCAGAGAAAGAAAATAGGAATACCCCAGACATTGAACTTATTTTAGCCCCAAAAGATAATAAGGGGTTACTCCCCAAAATTGCTGTCGAACATACTATCATAGAGGCCCACGACAAACAGATTGCCTATGTCAATCAATCATACGATATCGCAAGAAAAATCAATCAGAAGTGCCAAAAAAAATTACCAACAAACCGTTGGTTTCAAATAGCTATCCCACCTGCCCTTGTTACTAATACAACCCAAAAAAGCAGGAATCAATTTATCGAAGAAATATCAAATCATATTCCTGATAT
>CAZFDE010000020.1:0-37719 GCA_964517795.1 uncultured Pirellulales bacterium
CCGGCATCCCGCCGTTCAACGGCTTCTGGAGTAAACTGATCCTGGTGATCGCCGCGGTCCAGGCACGATTATGGGCATTGGCGGCCGCTACGCTGATCGTCAGCCTGGTCACATTGATATCCTTTTTGAAGATTCAGCGGTATGTCTTTTTGGGTGAAATGCCCGAAAAATACGAAACGATTAAAGAACAACGCGGCTCCATGGCACTGGCCATGGCGGCTCTGGCAGTGTTGTGTGTAACGATGGGGCTGCTGGTGATCGTGCCGACACTGCGAAGCCAGATTCTCGAACCGGCGGTCTCGGCGCTCACCCAAGGCGTTCAATACGCCGCCAACATAATGGAAATGACAATAGCTAAAGGTCAATAACGATGAGACGAATTATTTATTTTCTGGTATCATTTATTGTATGGATTCTGTTGACGTGGCCGTTTGCCGACGGTCAGATCGACAAACCTGTGATTATTGCCGGCGTGATCGCATCGGCGATTGTGGCTCTGCTGTTCCATGAGATTCTGCCCAAGGAACATCATGTGTTCATATCCCCGACACGGTTCTTCTGGTTTATTGTCTATGTCCCGGTATTCTTTTATTATGTGATTAAGGCCAATATCGATGTGGTCTATCGGGCACTGCACCCGGCCATGCCGATCAATCCGGGCATCGTAAAAATTAAAACCGATCTGAAAACCGATTCCGGAATTACCGCGCTGGCCAACTGCATCACCCTGACACCGGGTACATTAACGGTCGATCTCGACGATGACGGCCATCTGTATATCCACTGGATTAATGTGAAAGCGGACAATATCGAACAGGCCACCCAGCAGATCGCCCAGCGATTTGAGTGGTTTTTGAAAAAAATATTTGAATAGTGAGGTTATGATGCCATCGGGACTTGAACTCATGTTTTATATCGGATTAATGCTGTGCTGTTTTATGTGCCTGTATCGGATCGGCCGCGGGCCAAGCGCCCCGGACCGTACGGTCGCGATCGACATCCTTGGGATCGTCGTTGTGGGCTTTTGTGCGATACTGGGCCTGGCTACCGGTAAGGATTTTTACCTCAATGTCGCCCTGGCCTGGGCGCTGTTGAGCTTTATCGGCACGATCGCATTGGCCAAATTTCTCGAAGGGAGGAACTTCGATGAGTGAACTAATCGGTTACATCATTATCATCATTGGAATCATTTTTGACATCTGCGGCTGTATCGGTCTGGTGCGATTCCCGGATGTGTATAACCGCCTTCAGGCCTCGACCAAATGCGTTACATTAGGCACCATTATGCTGCTGGTCGGCGTGGCATTAGTCTGTCAGTACGGGCCGACCGCCTCGAAAGCCATTATCTGTGCGGTCTTTATCCTGCTAACCTCACCCACTGCCGCCCATGCGATCGCCAAAGGCGCCTATGCCTCCGGTGTGAAACTATGGGAAAACAGCGTGGTGGATCGGTATGGCGAAGACGAGAAATAATCATATGTAATGTGTTAAGGAGTTAGAAAAGTGCGACTTCCGAAAATACGAGAACTTAAAGAAGCAGTTATCGCGGTGATCTCTCCGCGTTTTACAACCCGTTTCCCCGCCGAACCGTGCGAGGTACCCGAAAGGTATCGCGGCAAGCCCGAATTTGACGAGGACAACTGTATCGGCTGCGGGGCCTGTGTGAATGTTTGCCCAACTAATGCGCTGACGATGATCGACGAACTGGATGGCGACCAACCCGTACGAAAGATCACGCGTCGATACGATGCCTGTATCTTCTGGGGCAATTGTCAGGATATCTGCACTACCGAAAAAGGCATCAAGCTCACGAATGAGTGGGATCTGGCAACGCTGGATCGCAACGAAACCATCAAGGTCCATGAACATGATCTGCAGATGTGCGAGAAATGCGGCGCACTGATCGGGACTAAAAAACACCTGATCTGGCTATACGATCAGTTGGGCCCATTGGCCTATACCAATCCGTCTTTACTGCTGGCCAAAAGCGGCGAACTGACCAAATCGCCGCTGGACGTACCTTCTTCAGAAAAAGGTGCCGGGGACGCGGGTACGCCCGATTTCATGCGAATCCTCTGCCCGCAGTGTAAATGCGAATTAAATATCCGGCTCTGATCGCGTCATGCAAGGCACCCCAAACTGGCAGGAGCCGCTCGAGCAGCTCAAAGATAAACGCACCCTCATTGTCGGCATGGGCAATGCCATGCGCGGCGACGACGGGATCGGGCCTGCGATTTGCGAAGCGCTGAACAGGTTTTCTCTGACCGCCGACATACTTGATGTCGGTACCGTCCCGGAAAATTATATCGAACCGATCGTGGCCAAAAATCCCCAGGCGCTGATCATCCTCGATGCCATCAAATTCAACGGCCATCCCGGCGATATCCGTCTTTTCGACGTTGAAGACCTCAATAATATCGCCATTTCAACCCATGTCATCTCCCCGCGAATGTATCTGGATCTGATCAACAAACGCATGGATGTCACGATCCATATCATCGGTATCGAACCCTCGAATACCGCGTTCGCCGCCTCCATCACCCCCCCGGTCGAAAAAGCCGTCAGGCAAATCGCCGAAACACTCAAACGCATCTTCATCCCCTGAGAAACACCGCATCGATTGACTTTTAGCGGGCAAAATGATACAGTATTTTCATGAGAACACCTTTAACATATGCAGTCATAATCTCACTTGCGATGCTCTTGGGCTGTGAGGAACACGCCAAAGAACCGCCAATCTGGGAACAGGTCAAAATTACCGACATCGAGCCCGCCCAATCCGTACGAAACGCTCGGCTCACCGAAGCCGTGGATTTCGAGCTCGTGACCTATGAAATCTCGGAATCGCAAATTGAAAAACTCAATGAACTGTTCGCCATGCTCCACCCGGACATCTTCGACTTCGAAAACGAAAACGCATTTCAAAAAAACAGCTTCCGTATCGGCCTGGGTGAACTGCGGATGTGGAATAAAATTCGCGATATCCTCGTCGCCGCACAAGCCGAAAAAACATTCCAGACCACGATGATCCTCGAAGCCGACCAGCCCGGCGAACTGTTTATCCAACCGGTCCCCAGACGTCGCAATATCTATTATTTTGACCAAACCGGCCGAATGAACGACGGGTACCTTGGCCCCGGAAAGATCATCCTGAAAGTTGCTGTAGAGGATATCCCCGAAAAACCGGGCACCTGCCGTTTGACTCTTGTCCCCCAATTCGTTTCCTCGATCGAATCATTGATCCCGAAACGGCCCGATCTGAATAAATACCGAAATCACAGCTTCGATGCCTGCGCTTTCAGGGTCGATATGGCAGAGCAATATTTTATCCTGATGACCAGCGAACTGCCGATGGTAAACACCCGAACACTGAACGAACTGCTTTTCACGCGACGAGCGAACACAGATCATACAAAAATGCTGATGTATATGATCCTTTGCAAGCGAGTATCGAACTAATGAAGTCGTCCTGCCCGGTCATCCTGACGCGATGCGAAGATTACACCCCGGCTAACGTCGATGCCGCCGTCGCGCGCCAGTTCGCCATGCTGGGCGGTTTAGGTCAGCGTATTCGTCCAGGCGATTTTGTTTTGATCAAACCGAATTTCATCGCGCCCCGCTCGCATCGCCACGCCACCCAGACCCATCCGGTCGTCATCATTGCGATCGCAAAGATCCTCAAGGATTTTGGTGCCCGTCCGTTCGTCGCCGATTCGCCTGCATGGAGCACGGTCAACGCCTGTGCGGCCGCCCTGAAACTCGACGAACCGCTGCGAAAAATGGATGTACCGATCATGGCAATGAAAGATCCCGTCCGCTGCGATATCGACGGTATGAACGTCCGCATCAGCTCGGTTGCACTCGACGCCGACGCGATCATCAACGTCCCGAAATTCAAAAGCCACCAGCAGCTTGTGGCCACATTCGCCGTCAAAAACATGTTCGGCTGCGTCGCGGGCAAACGCAAAGCATGGTGGCACTTCGCCCGTGGCGGCACCGAAGAAGATTTCTGCAAATTGCTCATCGGTATTTACCGCCGCTTGAATCCGGTTGCAACGATCATTGACGGCATTTTCGCGATGGACGGACCCGGCCCGATCCGCGGCCGCACGCGCCCGTTCGGCTGGCTCATCGGCTCAACGGACCCGACCGCCGCCGAATTGGCCTGTTGCAAACTGATCAAGCTCAATCCCCAAAAACTGCCGATCGTCCGGACTGCGCAGCAACTCGAATTCGGCTGCACCGATATGAATTGTATCCAAATCCTCGGCGACGATTTCACCCCGCACATCTGCACCGATTTTGTCATACCGGAACTGATCCCGATCCGATTCTCCCTGACCCATGTCTGCAAAAGCATCGCCAAACAGATTATGCTGCTGCTGAAAATTAAGAAAATCCCGCCCGGCGAATCCAATTACTAAAAATCCGTCGATCCTGTACAAAAAAGCCCCCTTGCATTATCATACGTGTATGAACCATAGAGATACAATTATCCTGGGCATCGAAACAAGCTGCGACGAGACGGCCGCAGCGGTCGTTCGCAACGGCCGCGATATCCTTTCCAGCGTTGTTGCCTCACAGACCAAACTGCACGAAAAATACGGCGGCGTCGTACCCGAAATCGCCTCGCGCGCCCACATCGAAAACATATATCCCGTGATCGAAGAGGCGCTCGCCCAGGCCAATCTCAAGCAGGAAGATGTCGATGCAATCGCCGTGGCGAATCGGCCCGGCCTGACCATCGCACTGGTTGTCGGCGTTACCGCTGCCAAGACGCTTAGCTTCGCCTGGAAAAAACCCCTGATCGCGATTAATCACCTGCATGCCCATATGCAGTCGGCCCTGCTGGAAACACCCGAATTCGAGCGGCCCGCGGTCGCCCTGATTGTCTCCGGCGGCCACACCAGCCTCTATGATTACCGCTCGCCGTTGGATCCGAAACTCCTGGGTAAAACCACTGACGATGCCGCGGGCGAGGCTTTCGACAAAGTCGCAACGATCCTCGGCCTGGGCTATCCCGGCGGGCCGATCATCGAAAAAGTCGCCAAAAACGGTGACCCGAATGCCATCGACTTTCCCCGTACCCTGCTCGCCAAGGATTCGCTGGATTTTTCGTTTAGCGGGATCAAAACGGCCGTGCTTTACCACTGCTGCGGCCAGGACATGAAAGGCCAAAATAAGGTAGCCGAGATGAGTCAAGGGCAGATCGCCGATATTGCCGCATCATTCCAGGCTGCCGTCGTCGATGTCCTGGTCAAAAAGACCCGTCGGGCGGCCGATCATCGTATCGGTGCCAAAACCGTCCTGCTCGGCGGCGGCGTCGCGGCCAATACCGCCCTGCGACAGGCCCTGGCCGACATGTGCGAATCGACCTGCCGCAAATTATTGGTTGCGGCCAAACGCTATTGCACCGATAATGCCGTCATGGTTGCATCGCTGGCGTACCACAAATTTCAGGCGAAACAATTCGCCGACCTGACACTGGAACCTAAAGCTACGGGATAAAACGATGAAACGAATAACCGCAATACCCAAACTATTGTCCCGCAAAAAAGATGCTCACAAGGGTGATTTCGGCAAAGTCTGCATTGTCGCCGGCTCGATCGGCATGACCGGAGCGGCCGCGATTGCCGGACGAAGTACGCTGCGATCCGGTGCGGGTCTCGTCCGCGTCGCCACCGCCAAAAGTGCCCTGCCGATTATCGCGGCGATCGAGCCGTGCTTTACATCGATCCCACTCGACGAGGACGGCGCCGGCCGCATCGCCGGTAAAGCGATTGGCAAAATCCTGAAGATCATCCCCGAAAATGATGTCATCGCGTTCGGGCCCGGTCTCGGCGTCAGCAGCGGATTGCAGGATATCCTGCGAACTCTGCTGGCACGCGACGACCTGCGGTTCGTCATCGATGCTGACGGCCTCAACAATCTGACTAAAATCAAAGATTTCCACGCCGTCCGAAAGGCTGATCTGATCCTGACCCCGCACCCCGGCGAAATGGCCCGGCTCTGGAAAAGCATCTTCCGTGATCCCATGCCCGAAGACCGCGCGAAAACCGCTTCGCAGTTTGCACAGAAAACCGGTGCCGTCATCGTCCTCAAAGGAGCCGGCACCGTGGTCACCGACGGCCAAAAGCTTTACGTCAATAAGACCGGCAATCCCGGTATGGCCACGGCCGGCAGCGGCGATGTCCTCACCGGCGTTATTGCCGCCCTGGCCGGGCAAGGTCTGAATTCGTTTGACGCGGCCGTCCTTGGCGTGTATATTCATGGTCTGGCAGGCGACATTGCCGCGAAAGTATTGGGCCAAGTCGCCATGATCGCGACCGATATCGCCGAAGCGCTGCCAAAGGCATTTTTGCAATACCAAAAGAAAGAAAGGAAGTAAAATGGTCAAGGCAACAAAAGAATATTATGAAAAATTTAAGAATGATCTCGAAAAAATGAAGTCCCTCTGCCCGGACACACTCAGCGGATTTTCCGCCCTGTTCAGCAAAACCATGAATGGTGGGTCCTTGACCGTTCGCGAGAAGGAACTGATCGCGCTGGGCGCCAGTGTCTGTCAAAAATGCACACCGTGCATTCGCCTGCACGTCAAGAAATGTCTCGATGCCGGTGCGACCAAAGAGCAGATCCTCGAGGCGGCCGGCGTCGCCGTGATGATGGGCGGCGGACCTGCATACACCCATGTCCCCGTGGTGATCGACGCCCTCGAGGCCGCAGAATAATCAATGATTTAGAAAGGCAATCAATAATGTCCTTCCTTCAATGATTGGTTAACAACGAACTCGCACAGGCAAATAGTCCTTAAGGGATAAGTTACCCTATTCTGCATTCTTCTGGCTTCTGAGTGCTGATTTTTAAACGTCAGTGTTTCGCGGGTATGAGCATCATGGTCATGCGTCGGCCGGCCATCTGCGGCGGTCGTTCCACGCGGGCCAGCTCGGCCAGTCGCTGCTGGATCTGCTCGAGCATCTCATAGCCAACGTCCTTGTGAAGCATCTGTCGGCCGCGGAAGAAAACCGAGAACTGCACCTTGTAGCCCTTTTCGAGAAACTCGATGCCGTGCTTGATCTTGATTTCGAGATCGTGCTGATCGGTCTCGGGTTTGAAGCGGATCTCCTTGATCGTGCCGGCGTGATGCTGTGATTTTTTGTGCGCTTCGCGCTGTTTGCGTTTCTGCTGGTAGAGATATTTGCCGTAATCCATGATCCGGCAAACCGGCGGGTCGGCGTTGGGCGAGACTTCCACGAGGTCCAGGCCGGCATCCCGCGCCTGACCGAGTGCGATATATTTTTCGACGACTCCGACTTGATTATTATCCTGGTCAATGAGCCGGACCTGCTTGGCACGGATCCGCTCGTTGATCCTCAATCCTTTTTTGGCAATCTGTTCTGCCCTGTCCTTTCTGTTAATTGAACCGTAAAACGCTAAATTTCGATCTCTATTTGTTTATCGGCAATTAATCGGCCGATTTGTTGGATAAATTCTTCAAGTTCGACGGTTTTGCTGTTTTTCCGGCCGCGAATCCGGATATTAACGGCCTGCTGCTCGGCCTCTTTGGGACCGACGACCGCCATCAGCGGGATTTTTTCGTCATAGGCCCTGGCGATCTTGGCGTTGATCTTTTCGCCGGACAGGTCCAGACTGCTGCGGAAATCGGCGGTTTTGAGCCGGTCATACACGGCCTGCGCATAGTCATCGGTTTTTTCGCTGATGGTCAATATACGGACCTGCTCGGGGCTGAGCCACAGCGGCAGGCTGCCGCCGTAATGTTCGATCAGGATACCCATGAACCGTTCGAAAGAGCCGAGTACGGCCCGGTGGATCATGACCGGTGTTTTTTCGGTATTGTCACTGTCGGTATAGACCAGGCCGAAGCGCTCGGGCATCGAAAAGTCGAGTTGGATCGTGCCGAGCTGCCACGAGCGTTTGAGGCAATCGGTGATATGGAAATCGATCTTCGGGCCGTAAAACGCGCCGTCGCCGGGGTTAATCTTGTAGTCAATCTCTTTGTGCTTGAGCGCATTTTCCAAAGCCGCAGTCGCCTTTTCCCATATCTCGTCGGAGCCGATATGCTTTTCGGGTCGGGTAGACAGCTCGATATGGAAATCCGTGAAACCGAATGTGCTGTAGATCTCGAAGGTCAGATTGATCACGCCGATGATCTCCTGCTCGATCTGCTCGGGTGTGCAGAAGATATGTGCATCGTCCTGGGTGAATTGCCGTACGCGGAACAGGCCGTGCATCACGCCGCTGGCTTCATGGCGGTGGACCAGACCCAGTTCGGCCACGCGCAGCGGGAATTCGCGATACGAATGCTGTCGGCTGTTATAGACCAGACACCCGCCGGGGCAATTCATCGGCTTGACGGCGTAACCGGTTTTATCGATGTCGGTAAAATACATGTTCTCTTTGTAGTTGTCCCAGTGCCCGCTTTTATGCCAGAGCTGTTCGTTGAGAATGATGGGGGTGCGGACTTCTTCATAGTCGTATCGTTTGTGGACCGACCGCCAGAAATCGACGATCTCGTTCCAGATGACCATGCCTTTGGGGTGCATAAATGCAAAACCCGGGCCGGCTTCGTTGAAGCTGAACAGATCGAGCTGTTTGCCGAGGAGGCGATGGTCGCGTTTTCTGGCTTCTTCGAGCCGGTGCAGATAATCGTCGAGATCTTTTTTGGCGGGCCATGCGGTGCCGTAAACGCGCTGGAGCATTTTCTGGGTCGGATCACCATGCCAGTAAGCGCCGGCAACGGACATCACTTTGAACGCTTTGATCAGGCCGGTGCGCGGGATATGCGGGCCGCGGCAGAGATCTTCGAAACCGTCATCGCCGTGGCTGTAAAAGGTAATCATATCGCCTTCGGCGCGGTTGATGTTGTCAACTTTGTATTTGTCAGACGCCATTTTCTCGAGTGCTTCAGCGCGTGACATTTCCTTTCGAACAAAAGGCTTGTCGGCGTCGATGATCTGCTGCATTTTCTTTTCGATGCGCGGGAAATCATCCGGGCGGATCGGCTCGTCGAGATCGATATCGTAATAGAAGCCGTCTTCGATGGTCGGACCGTAAACGAGCTGGGTATCGGGCCAGATCGAACAGATCGCCTCGGCCATGACATGGGCACAGCTATGACGCAGGATATCGATGCCTTCATCGCTTTTGAGGGTAATGATCTCGAGACTTGCATCGGAGGTAATTGGCGTTGACAAATCAGTTCTTTGGCCGTCAAGTTTGCCGGCAACTGCGGCTTTGGCAAGGCCCGGACCAATCTGTTGGGCAACCTGGGCGATCGTCGTTGCGTTATCCACTTCCAAAATGGTGCCGTCAGGCAGGGTAACTTTTATCATAAACCGTCCGATTCTCCAAAAAACTCGTTACAGCTAAGCGGCATAATCACTATTTTTGTCAATTTCAGTCTTTTTGTCATTTCAATTTATCGTATTATTTTATCAATTGATCGGTTCAATAGCAATAGGCGATCGGTTTTTTTTGTAAAATCAAGCTTGAGCCGATTATATTGCGTATATCGGATGTTTTTCTTGCAATCAGACTCTGATTGTGTATAATATATCGTTAAAAGGATGATAATGATATGGAGGGCAGAATGGATGTCAATTTGATTGTCATCGGTAAAAGCGGGCAGCATCGCAGTTATACACTGCCCAGCAGCGTTACGATTGTCGGACGACGCAAGGATTGCGATCTGTGCATTCCGTTGTCCGAAGTATCCAAACGCCACTGCCAAATCAACCAGGAGAAGGAAGGATTGCGGCTGAGAGATCTCGGTTCCAAAAACGGGACACTGCTGAACGGCAACCGCATCGAGCACGCGAAGATCAAGGCCGGGGACGAATTAGCCGTCGGTCCGTTAAAATTTATCATTCAGGTGAACGGCGATCCGGATATCAAAACCACAAAACCCGCATCTTCTACAACTGCATCTTCGCTCGGTGACGATGAACTGCCCGATCAAACAGACGATGATCTCGAGCGAGGTGTGCAACAAGACAGTGACTTATTATTGGATGATTTTGAGGCATTGGATGAAGGTGGCATGGTGGACGACGACCTGGAAATATAAATTGTACAATTTATGTTCGTTTGCCATTTACTGATGCCCACTGTTGAGCAATATCCCGAAATTTTATGATGATTTCGATTTTCAAATTGATCGTTTCCGGATATGCCGGTACACTCTATGCGAGATTCAGGATTGAAATATCTCAGCCGGGAGCGACGAAGTGTTTGAGTTGATGTGTGTGAACAATCTGACATCCGTATCCGGATTACTGTTGTTCAGCCCAATCCGCCTGGTGGTGTTGATCGGGTGGATGTATCTGTGCCTTTACCTGTCTCAGCGCGTTCAGTTCAGTCCGTTAATTTCCACTCGACATCGCTCGATTGCCTCACTGATGACCTTGATTTTCGGCCCATTCTTTTATGGCATTCTTTTTTTTATCGATGTTCGACAAAAAATGTCCGAGGACGATCACAGTTTTATGGATGCTTTAAAAATAAAAATTCAAACTTCGATGGACCACCTCGGGTCGGCACGTAAAAGCAAAGGTTTAAGCCTGCTCGATACATCGGGCCGCAATCTCAAGGAAATATACGGGCATGGGAAACACAAAAAAGAAGAAAGTACGATTCTGGCGTTAACCGAACAAATCATCTCCGATGCGATCGCCGACCGAGCAAGCGATATTTTGATTGATCCAAAAAACGAGGAATCATACACCCTTCGTTTCCGAGTGGACGGGGTGCTGCGAACGGTCGATACCATGGATTCGCTGACTTCCCAGGCAGTGATTAACAGCATTAAGGCGGTTGCAAATATGGATATCGCCGAACGGCGTCGGCCTCAGGATGGCGCGTTTGTTGCCAAAACGGACACGCAGACCTTTTCGTTCCGTACGGCAACTGCGGGTGTGATGAACGGCGAGAAATTATCCATTCGTGTCCTCGGCCAGCAGGCCGGCCAGCATACACTCAATAACATTGGCCTTTCCGAAAAACAACGGGTCGTAATCGAACGAGGCATTGCCAAGCCGTCGGGGATGATCTTGCTGTGCGGCCCGACCGGCAGCGGCAAGACGACAACCTTATATGCCATGCTCAATGTGATCGATCTGTATACGCGAAATGTAATCACGGTTGAGGACCCGATCGAATATGTTCTGCCCGATGCCAGTCAGATCGAGGTAAACCCCAAGGCCGGGATCACCTTTGCCAAAGTCTTGCGTAATGTCCTGCGTCAGGATCCCGATATCATCTGCGTAGGTGAAGTGCGCGACGAGGAAACAGCGTCAATCGCACTGCGTGCCGCCCAGACGGGCCACTTGGTGATTGCCACCATCCATTGTAACAGTAATGCGGCCGCATTGGTCCGATTGCTGGATTTGGGTATTTCCCCGATCCTGATGTCATCCGGCCTGGATATGATCATTTCACAACGACTGCTTCGCGTTTTGTGCGAAGATTGTAAACAGCCCGCATCGTTTAATCAAAATCAGATCGAAGCCTTTCGAAAGAAACGAATCAACTATCAAAATATCTGCCAGCCGGCCGGTTGTCAAAACTGCTCGGGGACCGGTTATTATGGTCGAACGGCGATCTTCGATATTCTTTTATTGACCGAAGAGATCAAAGACAAGATCGCCAACAGCCAGCGGCTCCTGGAAGAGATGCGAAAAGAAGGCGACAAAAAAGGCCGGTCCAACATGAAAAAACAAGCATGGAAAAAAATAGTGTCCGGTATTACGACAATCGAAGAAATGAAACGCGTAGTAGGATAAATTGAGCATGATGCTATGGATAGGCATTTTGTTTGCACTGGTTTGTATGGTTTTG
Source organism: uncultured Pirellulales bacterium (assembly GCA_964517795.1). Classification (GTDB taxonomy): domain Bacteria; phylum Planctomycetota; class Phycisphaerae; order Sedimentisphaerales; family Anaerobacaceae; genus CAZFDE01. Next base: position 11,854 of record CAZFDE010000020.1, read on the forward strand.
GCCGTGAAGCTGCGGTTTTTTGAAACCTGGACCATCTTTTTCGATGCGATTATCGCCAGTTATCTCGCCCTGTTTTTAGGGCCGGACCTCAGTAACAATTTTGCCATCGTCGGCGATGCATCGCTTAATCAAGTGATTGTTATCGCCCTGACGGGGATCGCATCTTTTCTGCTGCTGTATTTGATCGCCTATTATTTGTTTTTAAGTCAGTTCACGATCAAATTCCCGCAATTGCTGGATACTGCCGGAAGCTGTATTCTGGGGTTGTTGACCGGGATGATCGCCTGGGGGATGATCGTACTGTTGATCCTGGCCGGGCCCATGGCCGAAAGTTCGTGGGTTCAAAAGATGGGACTGGACTCCAAAGATCCCCTTAAAAATACCAAAAGTATTCGGTTCTTCTGCAATAATATTCACGGACTGGTGGGTCAATCGGATATTTCGACAGGACAGGTCATTGAAAAACTGCTCGGCTCAACTAAAAAAGAGCCCGTCGCGAAAAAACGGCCGGCAGATCACGAGGAACGTAAACAAGAAGAAATTGAAAAACTACCCACTCGCCCGGACGAAGTGCTTGGTCCTCCGCCCGAACCGGAATTCGAGACATTTATCGATGAGCCAAACACTGACGCGACGACACCGTAGCCGATCAACTTTTGGACTGATCGAGGATCAAGTCTTTAGCCTTTGTGCTGGGCAAGTTCAAGGCACCATATACCGCGGCGGCCGCTTTCTGGATCGCGTCGTCGGTTTGATCGGATGAAATCAGGCTGTAAATCATATCGATCCGGTCATCATCCAGCAGGTTGGTATTGATCTTGGCCGATTGGGTCAACGCTTCGAAGGCTGCCAGACGCACTTGCATGGCATTGTCCGCATGAAACGCCATATCCGCGATCGCTCGTTGGGCGGCGGGGCTCTTCAAGCGAGCCAGCGTATCCGCAGCAAGGACCTGGATTTGCGGCTCCTTGTCTTTCGTAGCCTGGATGATGGTGTCCTGGATCAGGTTCAAATCGATTACCGGATTTCGAGTTTGCGCCAGCTTAAAAATCGCATGTGCGACTCGCAGGGCATAGCGGTCGGCCGAATCGGCCTGCCATAACAGTTGCGGTTCGCTTTCGCTGCGGGCTAAAATTTGACCGAGCATCTCGGTAACCAGACGACTCTCCGGAAATGGCTGCCTTGGGTTTGCCGAGGCAATTGCGATCGCCGCCATGTAGCGGACTGCCCGATTGTCAAACTGCAGGGCCTGAACAATCGGCTGATCGAGGCCAACCTGATACATCAATGACTTTTCACCGGCGGTATGGGAAAGAGCCTGGACCATACAGAAAGCAATATGCGGATTGTTATCTTTGATCGCCCGGGCCAGTCCCTGGTGGACATATTCGGGTCCGGCGGTCCGGGCATAAACCATCGCGGAGGGATGATCCGGGCCGAAATAATCAGGCATCGACACACCGGTCGCCTCAGCCTTGCAGAATGCCGCCAGCCACAAGCCGATGGCATGTGAGAAAGCCGGGTCCGCTTTGAGCGCCCATTCACAACACCGCATCGCCATTAATTCGTTAAAATATGCATGATCGACCTTTTCACGTCGCAGCCGCTGCTGCTGTTCGTCCCAGAACCAGATATTCGCAAAGTTGGCATCCTTGGCCGCGGCAAGGGATTCAACGTGGTCAAAGTAATTTTCGGCCAAATGATAAAACAATCGCGCTGCCGGCACGGCAAGCATATCCGGATCAATCTGTCGCAGACTTTGCTCGGCCATATCCCGCAGTTCCATGGAGGCATCATTTTCGGCCACATACTTCAGATAAGGCACCGATTGAGGATAGCCGATCTTACCGAGGGCTTTGACGATCTCGGCCTTGACAGCCACATTGTCAGTTTGCAAAGACGCAACCAACGGGCGAATGGCGGGTTGACCGATCTGAGGCAAGGCCTTGACGATACTGGCAAACTCCTCTTTTCGCGTGGTATCGGCGAGCGCATCAAGCATATACATCACTGCATATTCGCCGGCATTTTGCAGGCGTTTGACGGCCTTTAGATACCCGCGTGACGTGGTACTGAGGCGACGGATCTCTTCGCCGATGATCGCCGGGTCACTGCGTTTTTCAAACCGGCCTTTTTCAATGATATCGAGAATATCCGAGGTGATCTCGACGATCTGGCCATTCTTGCCTTTTTGCTGAACATGGACCAGGTATTGATAGCCCTTTACGTTTTCCTGAGAAAGTTCCAATAATTCCAATGGGTCCGGATCGGATTCAATAAGGGCCTGTCCGTAACCTTGGGCCAGATCGAATCGGCCGATCTTGACATAATGAATAAAATCATTCCAATTATCCTCAACGCTTTGCGCAACGAGCGAAACACCGAGAATCCCCATGAATACGAAAACAACCGCAACTTTTTTAATCGTGACCATTCACCTGTCTCCAAATATAAAGTTGAATATCTTTCATATAAAAACCGGCCTGACGGCTTTTAACAGGCCTAAACGAAACTTCGCCGATAGAAACTGCATTTACCTCATGTTATACTATCGGCTCAGGATTACTCATCTTACCATAAAAAAGGCCGTTTTGTCAATAAAAAACCCCTCTCGGCGGGCAATTATGGCAATTTAGGAAATTTAAGGAGTTGGAGTCAAAATACTTTGCCGAATTTATTAGAAAATAGGGAAATTGGCAGAAGTAGCGTTCTCAGGCTAAAAACTGTATCTTACAGCGGTATAGAGATTGGTATTATTTCTGAATTGGCCGAAAAAAGTCCTTCGATAATCCCCAAAAAAGAGGTTGGCGCCGGTTTCGACGGCCAGATTATCGCTGATCTTATAGTGGATATTCGGTCGCAGATAAACGTCCTTATCCGAAGGCGAATAGTAGGTGAACAGGGATAATTTCAGATTCTGATTCATCAGCAGCTTCGTCAGCCTCAACGTAACCAAATGTCGGTTGCGATCTCGATCCAGCCCCACCGGATTGCTGTCCTGGTGATGGCCGTAATCCATCATATGCTCGATATAATATTGGACCGAAGCCGTGAAATTTTTACCGATCTCCCGGCTATAGCCGGCCAGAAACCGCAATTCGGAATTATTCTTGAGTCGGTCATTACCGCTTTGATCTTCCCCGGATTCGTAATAGCCGAATTCAAGATTGCCGATCCCCTCGGCGATCGCCCCGCGGACACTGCCGCCATAGACATTCAGATCCGGAAAGATCGCCTGAGTTTGAGCCGCACTCTGGCCACCGGGACTTTTCCAATATCCGCGATAGGCGTATAGTGCATATTCATATCCCTCGATATTTTTGTATAGCCGCATCGCGATCTCATCGTTCTTGAACCATTGATCGGGTTTGTTAGTGTGCTGGATCGCATCCTCACCGGCCAGCCGATTTAAGTTGGAATTCCAGTAGGATATCCGTTCGCCGCGAATGAACCGGTCGGGATCGAATTTGGGCGTGTACACAATGTCCAGATTTGCGGCGTCGAAAAACAGACTGACTTTGACGGCATCCGAGGGCGCTTTGAGGTATTCGGTGTCCCTGCCGATAAAGAAAGACTGCCAGTCTTTGGGGAACAGATCGTTAATGAAGATCAGATCGCCGGTGCCCCACGTTAGAATCTGGCGGCCGAGTTTCAGGTCCATATAATCCAGTGGACGGCCGAAATAATAGGCCTCGCGGGTGTCGAATTCGGCTTCTTCGGTAACCAGATCACCGATGGTATCGCCTTTGAAGCGAAACTCGCCGATGTCCGCATAGCTGGTGACATCGACCTGCAGGCGATTTTCCATGACGGACATATCTTTTTCATAGGGGTCGTTCTGGAGCCGATAGCCGGCCCGCATTTCATAGAAACCATGGACCTCGATATCCATATCGGAGAACAAGCCGTTAGAATCCTGCGCCGCTGCAGCACAGGCACCCAGAACCAATACAATTCCAATCCAGACCCACCGGCGATAAATCATTATCCCTCTTATGCTAAAAGTCTACTTTAATTTTTATTTAGCGGATTCAACTCATAAGTGCAACTGAGTCGCCAAAATAAAGATGAGCTGATATTCTTTCTTACTGGATTTTGGTGACCACAACGAAAGTACCACTTATGAGCTTACAAGCAACTCACCGAAGAAGATCGTATCGAGATTTACGCGATGAAGCAAGCAGGAAAACAGCAAATTAGCCGCCATACTCGAAAAAACACCAGCGATAACATTTCCTGTCAAAGCCAACAAGGGACCTAAAAACACACATATTTTCCGCTTAGCAATAAGACCCGCTCTACGCTGTCTGATACGAGCAAACCAAATTCGGTTATGGGACGTATATATTAAATAAACGGTTTTATCCGGCATAAAAGGCAATATCGAAACAAACAGCTAAATACGGGCCATATTTGAGTCGAAACAGGCGATGTAACACAACCCTATAAAAAGGAAGATCAAAATGATAAACGGCAAAAATGTACTAACCACCGGCGAAGTCGCGAAAATCTGTCATGTCGCCCCTCGCACGGTATCCAAATGGTTCGACAGCGGCAAGCTCAAAGGCTACCGCATTCCCGGCAGCAAAGACCGCCGCATCCCCACCAACGAACTGCTGCGGTTCATGAAAGCACACGATATGCCGATCGAAGGGCTGACGTTCGGCCAGCTTCGGATCATGATCGTGGATAATGCCGCGCAAACCGATACGTTGGCCGACGCGCTGCACCAAAAAAAGGATTACGATGTCCGTCAGGTGAAAAGTGCGTTCGAAACCGGCATCCAGGCACATAAATACATGCCGCATGTGATCCTGATCCACACCAATGCGTCTGGGATCGATGCCGGCGAGATCGCCCGTCTGATCCGAAGCGATCCGGAACTTGCAGCGATCAAGCTGATCGCGGCCGCACAGGACATGAGTGATGAGGAAGGCAGCGAATTGCTCAGCCAGGGCTTCGACGGTTATGTCAATGACATGCAGGATATTCACAGCGTCATCACACGGATCGAAGAAGTAACCGCGATCATTTACTGAGTATTGTCACACGGATCCGGGCTTTTGACCATTTTCAGCAGCGGGCGAAACGCCGCCCAGCCGAGGATCGCCAACAGGACCACTGCCGAACCGTATTGAATCCACTGCGGCATCATCCAATGCGGCTTATGAACTCCTGAAATATCCAGGGTGGTGATCAACAGATCTAAACCGGTTCCGGCGATCAAGGCACATCCAGCGACGGTCAAGAGGTAAATGACGGCCGTGCGGAAACTCAGTGTTTTCCAGATCGTCACAAATGTGGCGGCATTCGTGGCCGGGCCGGTCATTAAAAACACCAGTGCTGCGCCGGGTGTAACGCCTTTGGCGATCAGGGCCGCGGCGACCGGTACCGAGGCCGTCGCACAGACATAAATCGGAATCCCCAGAATCATCATGACGATCTTGGACAAGATGCCGGTGCCAAGTTTTTCGGCGAAATATCCCTCAGGCACGAGTGCGGATATCAGGGCGGCGATGAACAAGCCGACCAGCATCGAACGGCCGATATCCCGCGGGAGCGTCACAAATCCGTATTTGAATAATGTTGCAATTCGGTGCGGCCGCCGTTTCTCGGCAGGCGGCTCGTCTTTTGGGATCTGGTTTACGGGCGGGGTGCGGTCGCTTTGTTCTTCGCGATCGAACAGGTCGACACAGATGCCGCCGATCAGGCCGGTGATGAATGCGACGATAGGCTTGGTTACCGCCAGCAGCCAGCCCAGCAGGCTCCAAGTTACCAGGATACTGTCGATGCCGGTCTGCGGCGTGGACAGCAAAAAAGAGATCGTCGCGCCTTTGCCCGCCCCGCTTTTATGCAGCGACATGGAAACCGGTATCACGCCGCACGAACACAGCGGCAGCGGCACGCCGAAGAGTGAGGCCTTGAACAGCGGGGAAATGCCTTTGCCGCCGAGGTGTTTTCGCACGAACGTCGGCGAGAGAAAAACAAACAGTACGCCCGCGACAAAAAATCCGAAGAGCAAATACGGGGACATCTCGGCCGTGACTGCCCAGAAATCACGCGCGGTTCGCAGAACAAATTGACCTATTTCAGCATCCATTTTTTAGCCAGCTTCGATTGTGCCGTCGCGATCGATCATTACTGTTTGGGTTAGCTGTTTGGTGGAACCAAATTCATAATCCTTATCCGCCGAAACGGTTACCTTATTATTATCTACCGAAATGCGGACAGTTTGTTCGGGCGACCAATTCCGGATGCAATTGGCCAAGAGAAAGGCCTTTTCCAGGCCGTCACCGGTAAGATAGTTGGCGACCTCATCGGGGTGGGCCAGGCGCGTGGAATCATAGATCGACTGGTCGGGCATTTGACCGAGCTGCTGATAAATTTCATCGATGTTCATGGCTTTTGCCCACTCGAGCGATACCGGACTTCGCTCGACGGCGGCCTTAATAAACGGAACCCAGTCACAGCGGGCCATATCGCGCCAGGCATAAAAGGCCAGGTCCGCCACCGGGCTGATCATACGGATCGAATCGAGATAATCGATAATCTGCTCTCTGTCCCAGGCCGAATCGACACAAACCGGTTTGGTCGGGGCAACGTTTTTTTTCACAGACGGCAATGTTGGCTCGATATAAATGAAATCGGTCAATTCATCCAGCAACTCGTCCACGGCCGGAATTACCGGCTCCAGGACCGCTTTGAGCCTGGCCCGGCCTTTGGGCTGGGTGATATCGGGTTTGACTTTCTTCAAAAACGCATCGAGCTGATCGCATCGGATACGGCCGGGCAATTCGTAAAATACGAAATCTTCCTCCTCGACCTCTTCGAGCAGTTTATCGTGGGTGGCATCGGCGATGCGATAGCTGCTGCCGTGTTCATAATGAAAGAGGATTTCCGCTTTAATGAATTGAGGTTTTCCGCGGCAATCGCGGCAGGCCTGAAAATATTCCTGATAGCGATGATGGCACCGCAAGAAATTGGCAAAGATCATCAAATCCAGGTCGGCTTTCAAGTAACGGTTTAACTTTTCAATAAGCCGTTCATAATTTTTCCGGTCGATCGTCGCCTGATCGTAAAAACAATGCACATATCCAGAGCAATGGGCAATAATTGTAATTTGTTCGTTGCGCAGGGCACGCTGGGCTTTATTGGAAATTTCCGTACCATTGAACCACATGGATTTGGTGACCAGGCGGCGGTTATTGGTCAGGACACCGTCGTTGAGGTCAATAAAATTCTGTGAATGCAGTGGGGTCAGGATCATAAAGATGTCTTCCAGCGGGATGCCGCAGACGATAAACGCCGCGGCCGCATACAGGGCCGAAAGCGAAACACATTCACCGGCACCACATTCGTAACCGGATTTGAGGGCAAAGGCATTCATCGCCTCAACGGTTTCGGTTTTCCAATACGGGATTACATCGGTGGTGTATTTGTCTAATCCGAAGTGCTTTCGAATATCGACATCGAAATAATACTCATCGCCGTGATAGCCGAAGAGGGCATTGCTTTTTGCAATATCATCCGGACTGATGAACGGTTCGAATCGTTTGAGTTCGGCGTCCTGGCGGGTCAGGCCCCAGGTCTCCAGATCGAGGTTGAATTCGTATTCATCCATGATGAACTGCCGCAGCCGCATGAGTTTGCGGTAGCTGCTTTTGCCCTCGAGTTTCTTAAAGCAATCACGCTCGCGCCACTGCCAGATGGCCGGGCTCATGATGTTGGCCAGCACCAGGCTGTACATCAGCTCCGGGAAGACAAACACTTCCATGTCAGAGAGTGTGATGGCCGAGGAATACTTCTGCAAATTCTCTTTGTTTATCATCGAAAGCAAACTCCTCTTGCTATTTGCGAATGCGTCTATTGTATGCGAAAACCGGGGAATTTCAAAGCGGTTTCTGCACCCTTACAGAAAAAGCCGCTTATGTTTTCAGGCCAATGGTATATGCCAGGGTAAAATAGATACCGACCAGAATAAAGATGATGCCGGTAATCCGGCGGGCCCACAACTCGAATTGCGTTACTTCCTTGAAGGCTTTTGCCAATGCCCCGGCCCCACAGGCCAGGACAAAGCCGAATCCCAAAACGGGAACGGCTGTGGCAATCCCATAGGCAAGCGGGAAGAGGAGTCCGGAGGCATGTTTGATCGACAGCGGAATCAGGCTGCCGAAAAATAAGGCGGCCGAGATCGGGCAAAACGATAATGCGAATACAAAGCCCAGAAACAGCGATCCGAACAAGCCGAATCGTTCGGCGTGCCGCTGGCACCACTGGCCTATATTGGAGCCCTGGGAGCCCAAAGAAATCAATTCCAGCAGCATCATGGCCACAACGATCAGGATCGGGCCAAGCAGCTTATGCATATATTTTCCCAGCCAGTGGGAGACGATTGGTACTGAAAGTGCGCTTTTGACGAGCACTATTGCCAACAGGACATATGCAATCGTGCGGCCAAGAGTGTAAAGCAAGCCGGTTACCAGTACATATCTCGGCCGGTTGACCTTGCGGGCGATGAAGGAAACGGCCGCGATATTGGTGGCTAATGGACACGGACTGATCGAAGTCAAAATGCCCAGCCATAATGCCGTGATCAACCCAAGCCACCACTCATTCATTGTTATCCTCAAGAAATTGGCGAATTTCATCTCGAATATACTGCTGATAATCCTGCTTTTCCCCGACTTTCTTCCATATCTGATCGAGATTTTTCCATGCGGTCTGTTTGCCGCCGGATACCGCAGAGAGAATGATCGATTTGGTGACGAGATTATAATCGGTGACGAAATGGGCATTGCCGGGCTGGTCTGTGTTGATGACTTGCCAAATTATTTTCTGATCGGCAAGCTCCTGCTGAAAAGCAGTTTTTAGTGTCTCTTCGGCATAAGATTCGAGTTTTTCACAGGTCGGGCATCTGACATCGCCGCGGAAATAATAGACCACCAAATGATCCGATTCGACATCCGGGAGATTCTGCACTTGTGCTGATGGATTGTCGGCCGATGTTTGGGGATTTTCGTTCATTTCGCGGACAACCATATAGCCCAGACTGGCGACTACAAAGATAAGGAGAATCGCCGTGATAATCTGTTTCGATTTCATATTCAACCTCACTATTTATTGTAAAAGTTCTTTGATTTCATCAGCCGAAGGGACCTTGCCGACAATTTTCACCTGGCTATCGATCACCAGTGCCGGTGTCATCATCACACCGAATGCCATAATATCATTGATATCATTGACTTTTTCGATTTCATATTCAATGCCCATTTCTTTAGCGGCAGCATCTGCATGTTCCGCCAATTTCTTACATTTCGGGCAGCCCGTTCCGAGCACCTGTATCTTTTTCATTATTGCACTCCACATTCAATCGTTTTTATGAAACCGGCCATCGGCTTCATACGTATTTGTTTTGCTATCATCGAGCCAGCCGCTGCGGCCATTTTCAAAACAGTCAAACTTTGCACTATACGGTTTGATATCCAAAAGCGGCGTACCATCCAAGATATCAATTTCACTGACATATATGATATTCGATTCGATCCGTTGAAGTTTTACCGGCGATATTCCGATCGGGTTCGGACGTCGAGGTGCCCGGGTGGCGAACAATCCCCTTTCTTTGGTATCCAAGTAAGGTGTAACCGTCAATCGGTAATCCTGCGAACGGTCGAACCAATAGATCAACCAGATCCGGTCAAATCCATCCAAATCCTTTAAGCCCTCTCTATATTCATCAAATATCTCGACATGCCCCTCACATTTTTGGGCGAACTTCGGCTGGATCGGTGTGCCTTTGGCCTGTGTAAAAGGCGAATGAATGATCCCAATCGGCTGAACAGTTATTTTCATTTGCTTCATGGTATAAACACTCCGAACAAAATACCCGAAATAGTGGCCATGATAATCACCAGCAAGACAAATACAATGGTTTTTTGAGTACCCATCACCGAACGGATCACCAGCATATTCGGCAAGCTCAGTGCCGGCCCGGCCAAGAGCAGCGCCAATGCCGGGCCTTTACCCATACCGGCCCCGATCAGCCCCTGAAGAATCGGCACTTCCGTCAGGGTTGCAAAATACATAAATGCCCCCGCCACTGACGCAAATAAATTCGCCCAAATGCTGTTGCCGCCAACGGCTCTGTGTACCCACGCCGAGGGGATCAGACCTTCGTGCTGGGGGCGGCCCAGTAAGGCCCCGGCAATGATGACTCCGAAAAAAAGCAGCGGCAGGATTTGTTTGGCAAATGTCCATGTCGCATCGAACCAGTCTCGCGCATGGGATTTTTCGCTATTGAGCGTGATGCTTAATCCCACAACGGCCGCGGAAAATGCAATTTGCGGGCTATGCGGAAACAGCAGTCCCAATATCAATGTCGGCGGTGCAATTAAAGCGATTTTCCAGCTCTTGATATCAAACCAGAAAATCAGGATCAGGCCCAATGCGGCCGAGAGGATACCGGTGATTATCCATTTGGTCGAGTAGATCGCAAACCATAATCCAGAGGCCTCATCGGGTTTTGCCCAGTTCACAAAGACAAGGATGCCGACCATACTGGCAAAATAAAGCACCTCCTGCCATAAGGGCCGCGGTACTCGGTCAGCGGGCATTGCCATTTGGGCATCTGTCTTTTGCAGTTGTTCTTTTCGGTATATCCAGTGCATCAACAGTCCGATCACAATGCTGAAAACAATCGCGCCCACCGCCCGTGCAATTCCCAATTCTATTCCTAAGATTCGCGCTGTCAGGATGATCGCCAATACATTAATGGCCGGGCCGGAATATAAAAAGGTCGTCGCCGGGCCAAGGCCTGCGCCCATTTTGTAGATTCCGGCAAACAGCGGCAGAATCGTGCATGAACAGACCGCCAGGATCGCCCCGGATACGGAGGCAACGCCATAGGCAAGAATCTTATTGGCTTTGGCGCCGAGGTACTTCATCACCGAGGCCTGGCTGATAAAAACCGAGATCGCACCGGCAATAAAGAATGCCGGCACCAGGCACAGCAATACATGTTCGCGGGCATACGATTTGACTAAATACAGCGATTCGGTTATCGCATTGTTGAACCGCTCACTGCCGAGCGGCAGATAGTAGCAGGCCAGAAAAATGCCCATAATTATCGCCAGTTTTTTCCACTCTTCTTTAAAGTTCATTTTGTTATCCAAACCATTTTTGGGTTTTCAGGCAAATTCTGACCAGCATCAGCATGACGGGTACCTCAATCAATACGCCGACGACCGTTGCCAGGGCTGCTCCGGAGGACAAACCGAACAGCATGGCAGCCGTGGCAATCGCGACTTCGAAATGGTTCGAGGCGCCGATCATGGCCGACGGTGCGGCATCGGAATATTTTAATTTAAGTAATCTGCTCAGGCCGTAACCCAGCGCGAAGATCAGGATAGTCTGGATAAACAGCGGAATCGCAATCCAGAGGATGGTCAGAGGATTGGAGAGGATTGTTCCGCCCTTGAATGAAAACAGCAGTACCAGCGTGATCAGCAAGGCGATGATCGTGATGGGTGTCAGAACATGGAGGAATTTATCCTCGAACCATTGTAATCCTTTGTGGGCGATGATCCATTTTCGCGAGATATATCCGGCCGCCAGCGGCAACGCGACATAGATCGAAATCGACAGAACCAGGGCCTGCCATGGTACCGGCAGTTTACCGACGCCCAGCAGCAGTCCACCCAGCGGACCGTAAAGAAACAACATCGCTAATGAATTGATTGCGACCATCACCAGCGTATGGCCGTCATTGCCCTTTGCGAGATATCCCCAGACCAGCACCATGGCTGTGCATGGGGCGATGCCAAGGAGGATACAGCCGGCCAGATAGCTTCGCCACAGCGGCACTTCGAGCATCTTGACGCCGTTGTCGATGATGACAGTACCGGATCCGTAGGCCGTGCCCACAGGAAGGTCTAACCCAAACGGCATTTTGACAATATCGACCGCTTCGGGACCGATGAATTGATAGAATACGGTACCCAGAAAAAAAACCGAAATAGCAACCATCGTAAACGGTTTGACGGCCCAATTAATAAATAAGGTCAGGCCGACCGGTTTGATGCTTTTGCCGGCCTTGAGAACCTCGGCGAAATCGATCTTGACCATAATGGGGTACATCATAAAAAACAAGCAAATCGCGATCGGGATTGACACGACCGGGGCTTTGTTGACGTAAATGGCCATCGAATCGAGTGCATGGGCCAGTCCCGGCGCCAATTTGCCGAGCACAATCCCCCCGGCAATACACAAGATGACCCAGATGGTCAGATATTTCTCGAAAACACTGAGGTTCTTTCCTTGTTGTTCCTGCATCATATTTCCTTTTATTGTTTTCATTAAGGGATATGGTGCGATTTGCATCACACCCTATGGAATCTTCTTATTTAAGATTGTCCGGCATCGCTTCGACAAATGTTTTGATCTGGTCGCGGACGTTTCGAAAAATCGTCATGACCTGCTTCGGATCGCCGACCGCACCGGCCGGATCTTCGAACTGATGATGAATTATTTTAGCCTTGCCGCCAAAGACCGGGCAATGTTCTTTCGCGTTGTCACAGACGGTAACGACATAATCAAAATCGATATGGTTCAGTTCATCAACGTGCTTTGAATAATGATCGGAAATATCCACTCCTGCTTCAGCCATGATCTCGATCGCCCGGGAACTGACCCCGGCCGGGCAGACGCCGGCGGAAAAAGCGTCAATGACATCGCCTTTAAGGTGATTGGCCCAGCCTTCGGCCATCTGCGAGCGACAGGCGTTGCCGGTACAGAGAAACAGCACTTTTATTTTTTTAGTGTCATCTGACATAACTTCTCCGGATCGATTTTCATAATCTTTTTTAGTTTTCGTTTATCCTCGGCGATTCGGGTGTCATCGGCCAACGAACGATCGAGCCACGATATGGCTTGTCTGATATGCCCAGCACCTTTGTTATTGAGTTGATAATGGATCCAGCGGCCGTCTTTGTGTGACACGATCAGGCCGGCATTTTTCAGAATCGACAGGTGCTTGGAAACCGTTGACGGGGCCAGTTCCAACAGCATGATAATGCGACAGACGCATAACGGCCTATCAGTCATTGACATCAGGATCCGGATGCGGTTTTCATCGGCGAGGGCCTTGGTCACGGCAACGATATCGGACATTTTGTCATTTCTATAATTCGCCATATATCGAAATTTACAACATTGACGGGGAACGGTTCAAGAAGATTTTCAGATTTTTTTTTATATGCCGAGCGGACTGCAGGGATTTGCGGCGTATCCCTCTGGCAGCCAACATGTTAGAGAATTCGATGGTTTAATTTATTCGGCTTTTAATGCCTTTTCAAATTCCTCGAAGCCCATTTTTTCGATCATGGCGCCGATGCGCTGGTGGGGCCGTGCATTGGCCTTGTAATAATCGATAATGCGGTCCACCCATTCGATCGCTTGTTCGGTTGTCAGATCCGAGGCTACTTCTTTGGCCAGGCGCGGCTTGCCGCCGCCGTTGCCGCCGACCATGAGCTTCCAGCCGTTCTTCATTCCCACCAGTCCCACATCCTTGATACAGGTCTCGGCGCACTGATTCGGACAGCCGGAAACACCGATCTTAAATTTGCCGGGCAGCTCCATGCCGTGGTACTTGCCATCAAGTTTGAGGCCGACGCTGAGGCTGTCCTGCTGGCCGCGTTTGCAGAAGGTCGTGCCCGGGCAGGCCTTGACGCTGCGGACACACAGGCCGACTGCAAAACCCGGCGACATGCCCAACTCGTTCCAGATCGCATCGACATCTTTTTCATCGACGCCAACAATGGCCACGCGCGATGCACTGGTGATCTTTAAGGCCTGAGCGCCGTATTTTTCGGCCACATCCGCCAGCCGCCGCAACGTCTGGGGCTGAACGACACCGCAGGGAATGTGCGGTGCGACCGCATAGGTTTTCTTGTCTCGCTGAATAATCACCCCTTTTTCGCCGTCTTGTAACATCCGATATCCCTTTTCTGTTTTTTTATATTCATTTATGCTTTTCTGGTGCGCTTTCAAGTACCAATCCTGAAACGCTTGATGAGCTGGTCGAGTCTTTCTGCATCGACCTTTCGCCGCCACAGCGGTGTCTGGTCACTGTCATATGTGCCGATATTTTCTTCGAATGTCTTTTGTTCATTCAGGTATAAGACACCCAAGGGTAACTTTTCTGTTTCGGTGGCTTTTCGAAACGCCTGATCGCGATCCGTCGGGTCGTAATCCTCTTGCAGGTAATACGTGTTTTCTTTGAACCACTCATAGGTGTTGATCTTGTTGAATGTTACACACGGCTGAAATACGTCGACCAGGGCATATCCATTGTGTTCGATCGCTTTTTTAAAGATTTCTTTGGTCTGGTCGGCGTCTTTCATATACGCCCGCGCTACAAATGAGGCATCCAGGGCAATGGCCACGGCCAGCGGATTAAACGGTTCGAGAATCACACCGGCCACCTGAACCGGGGTTTTAAATCCCAACTGGCTGGTCGGCGAGGCCTGCCCCTTCGTCAGGCCGTAAACCATGTTGTTATGCACGATATTAGTAATATTCGGATTTCGGCGTATCGTATGAATGAAGTGGTTTCCGCCTTCGCCGTACATATCCCCATCGCCGCTCTGGGCGATCACGGTCAGCGAAGGATTGGCGGCTTTGATCGCAACGGCCGGCGGTAATGCCCTGCCATGCAGACCATTGAAGAAATGGGTTTTAAAATAATGCGGAATCTTGGCTGCCTGACCGATCCCCGAGACCAAAACCATCTCGTGCGGATCGATGTCCATTTCGGCCAGTGTTTTTTTCAGCACATTCAAGATGCCGAAGTTTCCGCATCCGGGGCACCACGCGATATCGATCTGCCCCATATCGTAATCTTTTGCCTTCATCGTTCGTTTACTCCAAATGCGGCTTTATCTGTTCGGCCAGTGTGTCGGCCGCAAACATTAAACCGCTGTAATTGAGGATTTTTTTCTCGATTTCAATGCCGGCGTGTATCCCGATCAACCGTGCGAACTGGCCGGTGGCATTGCCTTCGACTACGATGCTGTTTTGCGCCTGTTGCAGATATTCTTTCGTTTTCGGATGCAGCGGATACACCTGGCTGAAATGCAAAACGGCCAAATCCTTTCGGTCAAGTCGTTCGACCGCCTCGAGCACGCTATGGACCGTCGATCCCCAGCATACAATTAAGTTTTTATAATCTTTGGGGCCATATAATCTCGGTTCCAGGACTTCTTTCGATATCGACTCGCCCTTTTTGAGGCGTTTTTCGACCATTTTGACTCGAAGATCGAGGTCTTCGGTGATATGGCCTTCGGCGTCATGTTCGTCACTGTCAACGCAGACCAGGCCTTCGCCAAAACCGGGGATGCCGCGCGGGCTGATCCCGTTTTCGGTTAAGTCATATCGCCGGTAATCCGGTTGGGTCTCGACAACATGTTGTTCGATAGCTGTATTTTTGAAATCAAATGCGTCGGTGTTATAGTAACTGTCCATAAAATACTGGTCGGTCAGGATAAATACCGGCACTTGAAACCGATCGGCGAGATCGAAGGCTCTTTTTGTCAATTGGAATCCCTCGTCAAGGGTGCCCGGCGCAAACATGATGCGCGGAAATTCGCCATGTCCGGCGTAGAGGGCCAGTTCCAGATCCGCCTGTTCGGTACGGGTGGGTAATCCGGTAGCCGGTCCGGGCCGCTGGGCCAGATGGACGACCACGGGCGTTTCCAGCATCCCCGCCAGACTGACGCCTTCGGTCATCAGGGCAAATCCCCCGCCGGACGTGCTGGCCATGCCGCGGGCCCCCGCATACCAAGCCCCGACGGCCATATTGATCGCAGCGATCTCGTCCTCGGCCTGCTCGGCGACGATCCCGAAATCTTTTGCCTGGTTGGCCAAAAACACCAATACACCGGTTGACGGTGACATGGGGTAAGCACTGATGAAATTACAACCGCCGGCGATCGCCCCCAAGCCAACGGCCTGGGCCCCGTTGACCAGGATTTGATCGGTATCCTGTTTCGAAGCGTTTATTTTGAAGCGATCTTCGAATTGATCTTTTTCGTTTTCGACCGCTGAAAAACCTTTTTCGGCGGCTTCGATATTTTTTTGTATGACCTCTTCGGACTTGGATTCAAAATAACTTTTGAAGTGATCGCTGACATCCTCGGTTTGCAGACCAAGTAAATGTGCGACAGCCCCTACTGCGACGGTGTTGGCATATATCTTGCCGCCGACATCTTTGGCCAATTGCGCAAGAGACACCTCGATGATCGTATTTTCAAGCTTTTGATCTTCGATGAATTTTTGATCGGTTAAAATTACCGTATTGTCATCGATGCGTTTTTGGAGGTGTTTGATCGCGCCGTCGTTCAATGCGACCAACAAATCAATCCGCCGGGCAAAGGCCCGAACCGGTTCGGCACTGACGCGAATCTCGGTGGAATTGGCCCCGCCGCGAACCCGGGACATATATTCCTTGGTGGCATAGACATAAAAGCCGGTTTTGGCCAATAGATGGGTTAGCAGAACCTCGACGGTCTGGATACCCTGTCCGGCCTGACCACACAGGACAATGGAAACAGCTTTGGATTCAGACATCATTCACCTTCAAATTTAGTGACTATGCGCATGTTTGTCAAAATAGGCTTTGTTAAATTGCTCGGTCAGCTTACGGAGCATTTCAACGTTCGCCACATCGGTGGTCTGTTTACATTTCATGCTGGTGACCAGCATCTGGTGCAGCAGTGTAATTTTCTGGACATATTCACCGTAGGCCTTCTCATCCGATTTTTCGGCGGGTTTCACCCGCTGAGCCATGAAGTAATAGGTAATGATCTGGTCAATCTCGCGCGCATGATCGTCCTTATTGTTTGTCCATCGGATCAATTGATTGTAATTGATCTTTTCGGCGGCCGACAATTCTTCGATTTGCTTCATCGATTTTTCGATGGTCTGCAGGTGCTCGGCGATCATATCGAAGCGGGCCGGGTCACCATAGATCCCGCAGGGAATCTGGCAATGCGAATAGACTACCGATCCCAGTGAAATCAAAACAACTAAAACAATCGCTGCAATGACCATGTGCTTTTTCGATGCTTTCATAATTTAAGCCTCCCTAAATAAAAGGTTTTTAATATTCATCCAAATGATACCATTCGGCGTTTTCAAGCCATGTCTGCGGCTTGGAGACAAATTCGATAATATTATCGAGCAGGAAATAATGCCGCTTTTCCTCGTCAGCCAGTTGGTTGAAGATCTTTTCATGAGCGGGATTTTCAGCCTGCTCGGCTTTTTCCATGTAGAAATCGCGGCTTTGCTGTTCGATCTGCTGGGCCTTTTGATACAGCTCGATCTGACTGACATTCATATCGAAGTGGTCTTTGGCCTCACGCATCCGCTCAAAAACCTGTTTGGCGTCACCCAATACCTGTGAGTCGGCCAAGTCCACTTTCTCATTGCTTTTCATCTTCTGAACAATATCAACATGTTTGGCCTCCTCGTCCGCCAGCATTTTCAGAATATGGGACAAACCCTCGTTCGTGGTTTTACCCGACAGCTCGAGGTAATATTCCCTGGCCAGTTTTTCTTTTTCTATTGCAAATTCATAGATATCCATCGTTATCTCCTTGACATCAAATTATGTTAACCGATCGGTCTCCATGATCGTCCATCGGCAGCGATCAACTCATCAGCCGCGGCGAAACTCTGGGCCCCGGCCGGATATTCGTAGGGCATTGAATCCTCGCCCTGCCAGGCCTCTAACACCGGCATCAGCAGTTTCCAGGATGTCTCGACATCGTCCTGACGTGGAAAAAGCATCTGGTCGCCGGTCATGCAATCGAGCAACAGCCGTTGATACGCCTCGGGCGATTCTGCACCAAAAATTTCACAATAATTAAACTGCATATTGAGTGTCCCCATGCAGATCTTGGAGCCGGGACGTTTGGCCTGGAACTGCAGGGAAATCCCCTCCTGCGGCTGAATTTGAAAGACCAGTACATTCTGCGGCATCTCATCGAGCCCTACCGCGGCAAACATCGAATGCGGAATCTTCTTAAACGTAATTGCGATCTCGGTATCCTTGGCAGGGAGGCGTTTGCCGGTACGCAGATAAAACGGTACATCCTGCCATCGCCAGTTATCGATAAAGACCTTGGCCGCAACATAGGTTTCGGTTGTCGAATTCGGGTCGACCTTTTCTTCCTGACGATAACCGATCACTTCCTGTCCATCTATCTTGCCGGCGCCATATTGGCCGCGGGCGACCGTCGTTGACCATGGCTGTAAGTTGAACGGGCGAATACAATGCAGCAGTTTGACTTTCTCGTCGCGTACACAATCGGCTTCGAACTCACTGGGCGGCTCCATCGCGACCAGCGCGAGCATGCCCAGCATGTGGTTTTGGAACATGTCGCGCATCGCCCCTGACTTTTCGTAATAACCGGCCCGATGTTCGATCCCCAGAGATTCGGCGATTGTGATCTGAACATGATCGATATAATTGCGGTTCCAGAACGGCTCGAAGATGGTATTGGCGAAACGAAACATTAAAATGTTCTGGACCGTTTCCTTGCCCATATAATGATCGATCCGATAGATCTGCGATTCATCGAACCATTTGTGTGTGATCCGGTTCAATTCGACGGCACTGTCCAGATCGTGCCCGAAGGGTTTTTCGATTACCAGCTTCGGCGGATGATCCGAATCGCTGTGGTCTGCGAGTTCAGCCTGTCCTAAATGACTGACGATAACGGAATACAATAACGGCGGCACCGAGAGGTAGAACACATGATGGCCGGGAACTGAGAAGGCTTTGTCATTTTCGGTGAGTTTATGCCTGATGGCCTGATACAGTTTTTCGTCGTCATAATCACCGGTCAAAAAGAAAAGTCTCGACAGAAAGACATCTAGTTTCTTTGCATCGTAATTTTCAATTTTTTGACGAATGGCTTTTTGAACGGAATCGCGGATATCGTCATCCGAGAGTTTTGACCGGCCGCAACCGATCATATAAAATCGCTGATCCATGAGGTCGTTTCGGAACAATTCGAATAAACTGACCAGGAGTTTGCGGTGCGCCAGGTCACCGGAGGCACCGAAAACGACTATACCGGTTGGCAGTGCCGTTGTTTCGGCATATAACACATCAAGCTTTCCCAATTGGGGTTTAATATCTTTCATGGCCCCTCTTTTTACGGGGATATCGCATTCAAAAACCTCCGGGTTCTTTATTCTTCGACCGGATCGAAATCGTCTTTGCCGGCACCGCAATCTGGACATACCCAGTCATCGGGCAGGTCGTTAAAAGCGGTCCCCGGCTGCACGCCGTTATCCGGGTCACCCACGGCCGGATCATAAATGTAACTGCACATCAAACATCGATATTTTTTCATAACGTATCACTCCTTTTGATTCGATAAGGTTTTTCCTGTTTATGAATAACCCTTTTACTTATACCGCGTTACGGTTCGTTCAACAACGTTTTATTTCATTTTTCATCAAAGATCATAGACACCAGGCCCTGCGGTTCGAGCCTGAATCGGCTTCCGCGCCCTTCGAAAAAGCCGTGTTCGCCGATCATGTGGATATTCAGGTCGGACCATTGGATTTCGCTATTTAAATCAATCCGCCTCAGGATTGTGACCCGCTTATCGCAATACACCGGGTGCGGCCAGGGGCAGATCAGCCGCCCTTTTGCTTCCTGAACGCGGGCCTTTCGCTGGTCATCGATATCGGCCCAGTTGCCCAGTACCTGTATGGCCTGATTCGTAATATACTGCATGCGAAATGCGACCTGTGTCGGTGTTAATGCCAGATTGGAAAGTGTTGCACGATCGGCCTCGATGATTTCCTCTACTCGTCGGGTATCGGTCCCCAATAGCCCCTGGCCAACGATCTTCGATGACCGCAGGATTTCTTCAAGTCTTCGATTGTCAGGTGATTGTTTCATGTCTCATGCAAACTTATCATAAAAGATGTTATCTTCGGGCATTCCCAGTTTCTTGAGTACGGCGATTGATGCATCGATCATGCCCGGACTACCGCACAAATAGGCCTCGGATTCAGAGGCCTTTTTCAGGTCCCGTTCGACGGCTTCGGTGACCAAGCCGCGCTGACCGTCCCATTGTTCATCCTCCTGGGGCCGGGCGACGACCGGTACGAATTGAAAATCATGAAGTTCTTTTTCAAACGCCTGCATGGTTTCGACCATGAACATATCTTTGACCGTATTGGCCCCGAAATAGTAAACGGCCTTTCGGTTGATCTGCTCGTTTTTCATTTGATGCAGGATGCACTTGATCGGCGCCATACCGGAACCGCCAGCGATCAATATGATGGGTGCGTCGGTATTACTGAGTCGAAAATCGCCGTAGGGGCCATTGAAACGGACCTCATCGCCCTCTTTGAGATATTCAAAGCACCAAGTTGTGCAAATCCCGCCGGGCACCAGACGAATAATCATTTCAACGATATTCTTCTCAGCGGGATCCGATGAGACCGAATATGCCCGATAGACCTCTTCGCTGCTCTTTTCATAAACCGGCGCCAGAAGCTGCACATATTGGCCGGGCACATAGTCAATTGTCTGCGGCTCGATCAGTTCGAACCGAAACTGGCGAATGTCGTATGTCAATTCCTCGATCTTCGAACATCGGGCGGTATATTCCTTAACATTGAACAGTTCATCGGGGATCTCAATCTTCAGGTCGTTTCGGACCTTGACCTGGCAGCTTAACCGAACATTGTCTTTTTTTTCCTCATCGCTGAGATAGGGCTCTTCGGTGGGCAAAACGATCCCGCCGCCCTCGTGAATCTTCAGTTTGCACAGGCCGCAGGTGCCCCGCCCGCCGCAGGCGCTGGGGATGAATATTTTTTCATCGATCAGGACCGAAAGCAATTTGCCGCCGCCTTCGATCTCGATCGTTTTATCGTTATTGATTGTAATCTTGCATGGGCCGTAATTGGTGATATAGCGTTCGGAAATAGACAAGACCGCGGCCAGAAATGCCGCGACCGCACTGATGACCAAAACCGATATAAGCGTCGCTACCACCATATTTCGTCGCTTAGCTTCCTTGTAAAACACCGGTAAACCCTATAAATGCCAGCGCCATCAGGCCGGCGATGATTAATGTAATGCCGGGGCCCTGCAAACCTTTGGGTATTTTTTCATGGGCCAGTTTCTGACGGATGCCGGCCATGGCCATGATCGCCAAGAACCAGCCGATTCCGCTGCCCAGGCCGTAGCCGATCGTGACGATAAAACTGTAATCGCGAATCACCATAAACAACGACACACCCAAAATCGCACAATTAACCGTAATCAGCGGCAAAAACACGCCGAGTTGTTGATACAAGAACGGCGAGAACCGCTCAATCACCATTTCCACGAACTGCACAAAGGCCGCGATGATGATGATAAACAGAATGAACCGGAAAAAGATCAGATTCAGCGGTTCCAAAATATAATGATAGGCCAGCCAATTGAGCATGACCGTGCTGGTAATCACAAAAATCACCGCCAATCCCAGCCCAAACGAGGTTTTGACCTGGCTTGAGACACCAATAAACGGGCACAAGCCCAGAAAGTAACTCAACAAAATATTTTGCGTAAATACCGCCGAGATACAAACCACGAATGCCTGTGTCATTTGTTCGTTGATTGTCATTTGCTTTTCTCCTCAAGTCGGATTCTGATCGAGCGGAATGTCCAAACCACAATCGCCAGCATGAAAAAGGCGCCCGGCGGCATGACCATGACGATCCATTTGTCCCAATGGGTGCTGAAATACGGCACCGCAATTCCCATGAATGTCCCCATCCCCAATACTTCGCGGAATACCGAGATAATCAGCAGGACAAACGAGTAGCCCATCGCCATAAACACACCGTCGAGAAAAGCCCGGCCCGGCGGATTAGAATTTCCGCAGGCCTCGCAGCGACCCAGAACAATGCAGTTGGTAATGATCAGGCCGACATACGGGCCGAGATTATCACTCATCTGCGGCCAATAGGCCTTGAGCAGCACATCCACGATAATGACGTAAAACGCGATGATCAGGGTTTCGACCATCATGCGAATATTTTTTGGCGTTAATTTTCTCAGAATCGAAACGGAAAGACTGCTCAGCGACAACGTAAAGACCAGCGCCCCGCACATCACCAGGGTATTGATCACCAGATTGGTCACCGCCAAGGCGCTGCAGATGCCCAGGACCTGCTGGAAAATGGGATTCTCCTGCCAGAGGCCCCGGAGCGCCAACTGCCGTGTTGTTATCTTCGTTCCGTTCATTATTTCTTCATTTTTTCTCGCCAGTTCACCAACTCGTCATTGATAATCTTTTCCAGCCGGATACAGGTTTGTGTCGCGCCGGTGATGGCATGAACATCCGAATCACCGAGCGGTTCGCCGGCCCGCTTGAAATAGATGGCCTTCTGACCGTCATCGAGGGTCAACTCTTTGAATTGATTTCGAAATTCCGGTTTTGTGATTTCCGCGCCCAAGCCGGGTGTTTCGTTTTGCTGGTAAAATGCAATTCCGGTAACCGTCTGTAAATCCGGCTCGATGCCGATGATCCCTTTAATTGGCGCCCAAAACCCCTTGCCGCTGACGGGTAAGGCATAGACAATAACCTGATTATTCTTTTTATACACATATGCACCGGCCGAGTGGTCAGTCGGTTCGGCGATGTGATCGACATACTGCTGGTGAATCTGTGTATTGCTTGCCTTTGGATCATAAAGCTCCGGGATCGCCTTGATCACCGCCCGTTCGAAGGCCAATTGTTTATTCGCCTCGACCCGATCGATCGTCGCTCGTGTCAGGCCGATCACGATCGAACTGAATACCGCTGTCACGATAAACATATAAAACGTGCTGTACCATGATCGGTCTTTCATGATGTCTTTTCTCCCGTTGTCTTTTTCGCCTTCAACGCTTTGACGGTATAATCCATGATGGGGGCGAACATGTTGCCGATCAGGATCGAAAACATCAGGCCGCCGTTAAAGATCGAGAAATTACGAATGACCATCGTACAGGTGGCGATAATGATCGCATAAGCGATCTGGGCCTCTTTGGTTCGCGGTGAACTGACCGGATCGGTGGCCATGTAAAAAGCTCCGAACAAAAAGCCGCCGCCCAGCACCGCCGGCCATGCGCCAGGCACCGGATCGACACCAAACCAGAACAGTATCTGGTTCCATACGGCGTAGGTAATGATCATGGTCAGAATGATGCGGCGACTGGCGACACCGGTTAAAAACAGGTAAATACCGCCGATACTGATCAGCAGCGCACTGGTCACGCCAGCGGTCCCGCTGATGCGGCCGAACACAAGCCCGTCCAGCAACGCGGTTCGACGGACTTTAATTTTCTGGTCCTTGGAAGGATCAAATGGGATTGTATTGGCTGCATTTGGGTCGGATGAAAGCTCGATCTGCCCGGCTTTCAGGTCGCCCATGACCGAAGCGCCGGTAACGCCATCGGCACCTTCGTATGTTTTGAATTGGCCCAGTGCACCCCAGGGCCCTTGGGCGGGCTGCGACCACATAGCCGTCAGGGCTACCGGAAAGCAAATATATACAAAGCATCGCCCGGTCAGTGCCGGATTAAAGATATTGCGGCCGAAACCGCCGAATACCATCTTGCCGAACAGCACGGCAAATATGGTCCCGATCCCTAACACATGCCAAGGTACCGTCGGCGGCATAACCAGTGCAAACAGCGTCGTCGTCACAAAAACCGCTTCGGATACCGGCTGTTTGCGTTTGAACAAAAAAACCAATTCTGTGAGAAAGCCGATCAAGCCGGCCGCCAGGACAATAGCCAACACCCGCCAGCCGAAATAATAGATCCCGCCGGCAATGCAGGGAACCAGCGCCAAAAGAACCTTCTCCATGATACGCTGTCTCAGGAAATACTTCCTTGGTTTCGCTTCTGTGCTCATGCTCCCACATCCTGTGGTTGAATTCAGCTTGTCGATTAAGTATTCGAACGATCCTGTAACTAATTGCCTATCTCAGCCAGTGCGTTTCGCAGCATGGCAATATGGCTGATCTCTTCTTTGATGATCGCTTCGACCTTATCTTTGCCGGCTTTTTCGGGCACATATCCCTTCAGGCCGGAATAGAACACGACCGAATTCTTCTCGGCATTGATCGCGATATTCAGGATATCCGCAATCGGTTCATTGCCGGTCAGTTTCTGGTGGGGGCTGACTTTGCCTTCCGAACCGTGGGCATCGGCCATCGTCTGCAGGTAAGCAGTCGCTTCATCATCCGGATCGTATATATTCGATTCCTTTTCCTGTTCGCTCAGTTCTTTTCGCATCAGTTCGAATGTATCAACATGGCCTTTTTCCATGGATGCCATATCGAGGAACATCTTTTTGGTTTTTTCATCGGGCGCTTTTTTTGCTGCTTCGGTGTAAAACCCGGCCGCATTGCGTTCGATTTCCACTGCCATCTCAAAAATTTCATCTGCGTTAAACGAAATACCCATTCATTATTCTCCTTTTTCTGCTGGGGGTGCAAATATTCTTTGACCAAGCTCGCGATCCATCATAAACATACCGCCGGGGGCTTTCTGAACCGCTTTGATTTTCTGCAGGACTTCGTCGGCGGAGGCCTCTTCCTCGACCTGCTCATCGACAAACCATTGCAGGAAACTATTCGAGGCATGGTCTTTTTCGGTGATTGCCAAATCAACCAATTTATCGATTAAACCGGTCACTTTCTGTTCATGCTTGCATACTGCTTCAAATACCGCAACCGGACTGTCCCATTTTGCCGGCGGCTTGTCAATTGCATTGAGCGTTACCTGACCGCCGCGTTCATGAATGTAGTCGTAGATCTTCATTGCATGCGTCATTTCTTCCTGGGCCTGAACCCGCATCCAGTTCGCACAACCGGGCAGGTTTTGCGACTGAAACCAGGTATTCATCGACAGATACAGATATGATGAATACATTTCCGCATTGACCTGATCGTTCAACGCTTTTTGCATTTTTTTGCCGATCATCTTTCTATCCTTTCCACAATCCATGGACTGTACAATGTTCTCTGGCCGAGAGATTCTCGCCATCGACCTGAAATACCGCTTCGGGCGCCTGGCCGGGGCTGAGGAATTGGCGATAGGCCTTGCCGTCACCCATCAGTTCGATCCACTCGATGTAATGCTTTTCCTCCATCGGGTGGGCAACGTCACCGACTTTAACTTTGACCGCGCCATTGTCTTTCTCGATCACAGGGACATGTTTTTCCTTGCCCTGGTCGGCCGTCTTTGCATCCAGTTTCTGCATCGGTTCACCGCAGCAAACCAGTTCGCCGTCACCGCCGGTCAACACCTCAACGATATTGCCGCACGCATCGCATTTATATAGTTCGAGTTTTTCTGCCATGATTCTTTCTTTCCTTTCCTTTTATGATTTTTCAAACTATTCCTAATTCGTTATGCTTGTTAAAAATCGCTTCCGCCAGGCGATCCAGTGCTTCGAATTCACCCCGATCGGGATACCCTTTGGCGATCGCCGGTTCGATGAGTTCGACTTTCAAGCGATCCATCAAACCGGTCAACTGCTCGACCATCTTGCCGCCCCAGCCATAGGAACCGATGATCGAGGCAAATTTCGTTTTCGGCCGCAGCAGATTTGTTAGTAAGGCCGCATAGGCCACTTTCGGATGCGCCTGTGTCAGCACCGTCGGTGAGGCCAAAACAACAGTAGCCGCATCGACCAGCCGGATTGCCAACTTGCCGATATCAACCGTGTTGAGGTCAAATTGATAGACCTTGACGCCTTTGGCGGCCAGTAATTCGACAAAACATTCCACCATTTTGCGGGT
>CAZFDE010000021.1:0-25052 GCA_964517795.1 uncultured Pirellulales bacterium
GGATCGTGGTCGAGAGTCTGGCACTGCGGGGTGTGGATATGGTCATCACCGGCAGCGCGATCATCGGCTGGTATGCGCCGCAATACGGGGTGCTGGAGGCGCCGTTTTTATTTCGGGATTACGACCATCTGGATAAGGTGCTGTACGGCCCGATCGGCGAGGAGATCGAGGCGGCCATTAACAAAAATTCCGGTATTCATTTTCTGGCGCATTTTCATCGCGGGCCGCGCTATCTGACGACCACCGATACCAAGATTCATTCGCCGGGGGACCTTGCCGGTTTGAAGCTGCGGGTTCCCGAGCTGCCGGTGTATATCCATTCGTGGGCGACCTTCGGTGCGAATCCCACGCCGATTGCGTACAGTGACATGTTCATGGCGCTCAAGCAGGGCGTTGTCGAGGGGCAGGAAAATCCGCTGGAGGTGATCTATACCAGCCATCTGTATGAAACGCAGCGGTATGTCATGGAAACCAAGCACCTGCTGGGTTTTTATTCGGTGATCGTGGGCGATTATTTTTTTGAGAAGTATTCCAATGAGCAGCAGGAGATTATTATCCAGGCCGCCAAGGATGCGGGGGTGTACCAAAACAGCCTGTTGGAAGAATACGAAAAGCAGTATAAACAGAAGCTGATTGCCAGCGGGGTCGAGTTTGTCGAGGTGGACCGTGAGGCGTTCGAGCGGTTGGCGCTGGAGAAGCTGCCGCAGACATTCAAGCAAAACTGGGCGCCCGGGATATTTGAAAAAATACAAAATTATAAATGAGATTAACATTTGTTCGGCGGTTGTGGTTGATTGATGAATGCTAAGCCTATCACATTTGTATTTATATCCTTTATTTTGGCTGCGGCGGTATGTGCCGGTGAACGAGATTACTGGCCAACGGAGGCGTGGCGAACGGCCGATCCCCAAACACACGGTGTCGATCCGAACGCGCTTAACCATCTGCTCGAATATCTGGGCGAATTAAAGACCGATGCGTTTTTGGCGGTTCGCCACGGGTATATCGTTAAACAGTGGTATGGCAGCGATTTTTCGAAGGATGATGTGCATGATTCGTATTCGATGGCGAAAAGCTTTTGCAATGCGGCCGTCGGACTGGCGATCCAAGACAAAACGATCAAAGGCATCCATCAGAACGTCAGTGAATTTTACCCCGAGTATTCACATGACCCCAATTCTTATTTCAACGACGTGACAATTGAGCATCTGCTGTCAATGACCAGCGGAATCGATTATGATAATCGTATTCATTATCCGCAGATGCAGGAATCGAATGACTGGGCGGGGTATGTGTTATCGCGTCCGGTGATCCATCGGCCCGGCACGATGTGGAAATATAAGGCCGACCCGATGGTGCTATCGGGGATTATCAGCCGCGTAACCGGTCAATCGATGTTCGATTATCTCAATGCGCGGGTGTTTCAGGTAATCGGGATTCACAGCGCCCGCTGGAAAAGCGATCCGACCGGGCAGAGCAGCGGCAACGGCGATTTGTTTGCGAAGGCCGAGGATTATGCGCGATTCGGTTTTCTGTATCTCAATAACGGATGCTGGGACGGCAAACGGATCCTCGATCCCGATTGGATACGCGCTTCGACGGCACCGTGTCGATCGAAACAGCGTGTATTTTGCAATTGCTGGGACAATAATTCGGTTTGCGTGTCAGCAGACCAACCGCTGGAGTATGGCTATTTGTGGTGGTGTCGAAAGATACCCGGTGTGCCGGATGATATGTATTATGCCTTCGGCGGGCTTGGGCAGTTTTTTCTAATTATTCCGAGTCTGGATATGGTGGTGGTTCGGTTGGGGCAGGATCGCTGTCATGCGGATATTGAGATACTACCCAAGATGCTGCAACTCATCGTAAAAGCAGTTGAGAGAAAATCATGAAGCATAAAAAACTATGGATTGGGATTTGCGCTATCACAGCCGTATTTATCGCCGGTTGCGTCCGCAGCCACTATGAAGATACTGATCTCAGTGAAAAAAGCGGCCTGGCGTGGTGGCAGGACGCCAAGTTCGGGATGTTTATTCACTGGGGCCTGTACAGCATTCCGGCCGGTTTCTGGAACGGCAAGGAATCCAAGCACCGGTATTCCGAACATATTATGCTCAGTGAAAAAATTCCCATTGCCGAATATGCGAAACTGGCAGGGCAATTTAACCCGGAACAATTTGATGCGGACCGCTGGGTTCGGATTACCAAAGACGCGGGGATGAAATTCATCGTTATCACCGCCAAGCACCAGGATGGATTTGCGATGTACGATTCGGCGGTCTCGGATTTCGACGTAGTGGATGCGACGCCGTTCGGGCGCGATCCGATGAAGGAACTTGCTCAAGCGGCGAAAAAATATGGGCTGAAATTCGGATTTTATTATTCGCAGGCCCGCGACCATGAACATCCATTGGCGAACTGGAATACGTACGGCAACACGTGGGACTTTCCGCCCGCAAGCAAAGACGAGTTTATTCAATATCTAAACGAAAAAGCCAAGCCGCAGGTCAAAGAACTGCTGACTAATTACGGCGACCTGGCAGTGATGTGGTTCGATGTGCCGTATAATATCCCGCCCGAGCAGAGCCGCGAGTTTGTGGACATGGTCCATGCGGCCCAGCCGCAGTGCCTGGTCAACAGTCGTGTCGGCGGCGATGTGTGGGATTATCGTTCACTGGGCGATAACGAAATTTCCGATGCGGTTTTGAACGAGCCGTGGGAAACCTGCATGACCACGAACGATTCGTGGGGCTTTCGACGAAACGATCATAACTGGAAATCGGCACAGCAGATCGTGCGGTACCTGAGCGATATCGTCAGCAAGGGCGGTAACCTGCTGCTCAATGTTGGCCCGACTGCCGCGGGTGAAATTCCCGAACCGGCGGTCGAGCAGCTTCAGCAAGTCGGTCAGTGGCTGCGGATCAATGGCGAAAGCATTTACGGTGCGGGGCCGACGACGATCGGGCTGCCCGCGTGGGGTCGATGCACGAGCGGGGATCATAAACTTTATCTGCATATTTTCGAGTGGCCGCAGAACGGCGTCCTCGACGTCGAAGGGGTCATCGGGGTGGTTTCGACAGCATACCTGCTGGCCAACCAAAAAAAGATCGCTTTCACACAAGATGGCACAAAGGTAACATTGAAAGTGCCGGCCAAGCCGCTGGATGACAAAAACACGGTTATTGTTTTGCAAACTTCAGACAAGGATATTTAAGTTATGAACAGAAAATTCAAAAGAAAACAAAGTCGCCGACACTTTTTGAAGTCGATCGCATTTGGAACTGCGGCCGCAACGTTCGGGGGGTGCGGTTCGTGGTTGAAGGATTTCGGCAGAACAGATAAACGGCCGAATGTGGTTTGGATTCTGGCGGATGATCTGGGCTATGGTGATCTGGGCTGTTACGGTAATGAATATATCGCCACGCCGAATCTGGATAAACTGGCAGCCCGCGGGGCGATGCTGACCGATTTTTATATGAACGCGCCGGTCTGTACACCGTCACGGGCGGCATTGCTGACCGGCCGCTGTCCGCAGCGAAACGGTCTGACCAATGTGATCGAAACTACTGACCGACAGACGCATCTGTCGTTCGACGAAGTTTTGATCAGCGATATGATGAAAGAGGCGGGCTATCGGACCGGTATGGTCGGCAAATGGCATATCGGCGAAGTCGAGGGTGCCCGGCCGAACGATCGCGGATTCGATTACTTTTTCGGCAGTCGGCTCGGCGGGATCGATTTCTTCGATCATGTCTTTCTCGACGGTGAGCCGGTGCTCTGGGAAAATAACGATCTGGTCGAACAGTATCAAGGCCAGTATATCACCGATGTCTTAGGGCAAAAAGCGGTTGATTTTCTTGGCCGACAGAAGTCGCAGCCGTTCTTTTTGTATCTTTCGTTCTTCGCGGTACATACGGCTATGGGCCCCGAATCGCGCAACGCCGAGATGCAGGCGCCCAAACACTGGCTCGATTATTACCTGCAGCGCGGCTACAGCGAAAAAGAGGCGAAATATTTCGGTTGTGCCAGCGCGATGGACGAAGCGGTCGGCAAGGTGATCGATCAGCTCGAAAAATCCGGGCAGATGGATAATACTTTGATCCTATTCTCCAGTGATAACGGCCCGGACCCCCGCGAACCCGGTACCGCCAAGCCGTTTCAGGGTACCAAGCATCAGCTTTGGGAGGGCGGTATTCGAGAGGCGATGATCGCTGTCTGGCCGGGCCATATCCCATCGGGCAATGTGTATAACGATCCGGCGATCGCGACCGATTGGCTGCCGACGACATTGGCCGCGGCCGGTCTCGAACCGCCGGCGGGTGTCAAGCTCGACGGGATCAACATACTGCCCTTACTGACGAAGGGCAAACCTTTGCCGAAGCGAAAGCTCTATTGGTCTTACATTCGCGATACACTTCGAATCAGTCGGGAGAAGGCCGTGCGATGCGGTAAATGGAAATGGCTTAACGGCGAACTTTACGACCTGGAAAATGATCCGGCCGAACAGCAGGACATTGCTAAGAAGTATCCGGATATCGCCGCCAAACTCGAAGCGGCATGGAATACGTGGCTTCGGCAGTTCCCCTATGAGCAAAAACGCTGGGGCGACCGAAAGCCGCTGCGACATGAATAAGTGCGAAAGGAAGCAAAATTATGAATGCGAAAGTTACCCACGTGATTGCCGGATTGTTTATGTTGAGTTGTATGGCGACGGCTTACGGTGAAATTCGTGAGACGGACTGGCCGGACCCGTCGGCCAATCATGTTTTTCCGTATAAAGACAGCGGCCTGAGCCACGGGCCGATGCTCGGCAGGCCGACCGCGACCGGTATTCGCGTGTGGGTGCGGACCGTCGAACCGATGGAATTTAAGGTGGTGTACAATACCGATCTGCCGCTGTCGGCTAATATGAAAGGCGTTACCGGTTCCACTTTGGCAAAAAAAGATAACACCGGTTTTGTGGATATCCCATCGCTCAAGCCCAATACGAGATACTACTACGGGATCGTGATCGACGGGCATCTGGCGGATACACGGATGAATTTTGAGCCGGGTTTTACGCATTTTCGAACGCTGCCGGATGAAACGGTCTATCGCAACGCCACGTATAATCCCGATGGATTATTTAATTTCACGTTTGCCACGGGCTACGGCAATCGGCAAACCTCCCAAGGCGGCAAATACGGCCAGTGCCCGGCCTATCCGGTGATGCTCCGCGAGATGGGTGATACGCTGCGGTTCTTCCTGATGAACGGCGACTATATCTACGAGGAATGTCGAACCTGGGATAATCGCCCGCACACCACCGATATGTTCCGGGCGGACTATAAAAGCTACATGTCGCGTGATACTGGGATGTCCGAGTTCCTGCGGTATATCCCGATGCTGTTTACCTATGATGATCATGAGACGTTCAGCGACCTCGAAGGGACCGGGGAAGTCGGTCTGGGCAAGGGCAAATGGCTCTACCGCGATGTTTCGCTGGGGCCGTGGTACGAATATGCCGGCTGGGCCAATTTTCACGGTCCGCACCAACAGTCGATCTTTTGGGGAGAGGCCTCGGTCAAGGCCGAAAGTGATATTCTCGAAGACGACTCGGCCGATTTTACTAAACTCGATCCTGATAAGGTCAGCACCATCCATCTGCATGAGCCGGGCAAGAACGCCGGGGTTTATGAACTGGTGGAGGTCGTTGACGCGCATCGCCTCAAGCTGCGTCCGGCATTTAAGGCAAGCGAGACGTGCCAATACAGCATCGGCACTTACCATTATTTTGACTTCAAGGTATCCAACTGTCATTTTTTCGTTGTGGATACCCGCGGGCAGCGGACCCGGTACCTGCCGGAAAAAGCGCACGACCCTAACCGGTTTATTCTCGGCGAAAAACAAAAGCAGTGGCTAAAAGACGGCGTTCGCAAAACCGATGCGGACTTTGTTTTTGTGGTTTCGAGTGTTTCCTGGATGATCTATCATACCAACTTTCATGTCGGCGGTATGAAAAAGCTTGTGGCGGGCCGCTCGGTCAAGGAAGACGGATTTACCGGGGCGGTTCACGAGCGAGATGAACTGCTGAAATGTTTCGACGGGCTGAATAAGCAGGTGATCCTGCTGACCGGCGATTTGCATAATGCCTTTGCGGTCCAGATCAGTGACAATGTGTGGGAATTTCTGATCGGGCCGATCAATTCCGCCAATCACCCGATCGCTACGGCGGCCAATCCGCCGTACGGCGGCTGGTTTGATTCGGAGGGCTGGAAGGTCAAGATCAAATGGGTCAGCGGCTTTCCCAACGAGGTCAGCTATTTTCGGTTGAGGCATAAGTACTTTTGCGTGGTCCAGGTCAATAACGTGATGAAATCCGGCATGCAGAACAGCGAGGGGCTTCACTGGGTTGAGTATGACAAACCGCAGGTAGTCGTGCGGGTGCATGACGGTTATGCCGGGGACCTCGTCTATGCTGAAGGGATATCCATGGCCGACATTACGGAGAAACCGAAATGATCAAATGTAAAACGATGAGGGTGATCATTGTATGTGTGATAGCGGTCACACATGTTTTATTTGCATCGCAGAAGGCGGACTTTTATGTCAGCCCGGACGGTAAAGATATCTGGCCGGGGACGATCGAGAAGCCGTTTCTGTCACTGGCCCGTACCCGCGATGCGGTGCGTGAATTGAAGCAAACTAAAACCGATGATATCACAGTGTTGATCCGCGGCGGGGCATACACGTTGAAAGAAACTCTTGTATTTGGATTAGGGGACGGCGGCAAAGATAGCCAGATGATCCGATATCATGCGTATCCCGGTGAGGTGCCGGTTTTTTCCTCGGCGGTGAAGATTGACGGCTGGCGCAAAGCCGGTGATCTCGAGAATCTCCCCGAAACGGCAGAAGGGAACATATGGGTTGCTGATCTGCCCAAAGAACTGGGTTTGTTTTATACGATGTATGAGGGCGAAACGCGGCTGCCGCGGGCGCGGGGCAAGGGTTTTAAGCCGACGGTCGATGCTTACGGCCGTGATAAGAAACTCGAACTGCGATCACGAACGACGATGTATTATCCCGAAGGTGCCCTGATCAAAAATTGGTCGAACCTCGATGATATCGAAATCGTGATCCGGCCGTGGGCCTTGTGGGTGATGAATATCTTGCCGCTGGAATCGGTCGATGAAGAGAACCGGATTGCGACCACCAAAGTGCCGGGCACGTATTTTCTGACCCGCGAGCGGTATAACCGTTTTGGTGAGGAATCGGTATGGGTGGAAAATATCATCGAGGGCATGACCGAACCGGGCAACTGGTGCGTCAATACCCAGCAGCGCAAGATCTATTACTGGCCGACATCCGGCAAACCCGGCGAGATATACGTCCCAAAGCTCAAGGAATATATCCGCATCGAGGGTAAGATTGACAAAGACGGCCCGGTCGATGTGCCGGTTGAGAATCTGCATTTTAAAGGGCTGACGTTTGTCCACGGCGAACGCGACCTCTGGACGAATGCCGATGCCGGTATTCAGCACGACTGGGAGCTTTACGACAAGGATAACGCCTATCTGCGGCTGCGCGGCGCGAAGAATTGCATCGTCGAAGGGTGTGAATTCCGAAACGGCGCCGGCGGCGGGATTCGACTGGATCTTTATGCCCAGGGTAACATCATCCGCGATAATCATGTCCACCATCTCGGCGGCACGGGCATTTTTCTATGCGGCTATGGGCTCGGTACTAAGGATGTCAACAAGAACAACAAGATCATCAACAATCATATCCACCAAATCGGCGAGATCTACTGGCTCAACGCCGGCCTGACGCTCAACCAAAGCGGCAGCAATTATATTGCGCACAATCTCATCCATGATACGCCGTATAATGCGATTTCGCTGACGGGCTATCGGCCGTATTTTATCCATAACGAGTTTCGCAAGGCTGCCAAACGCGGCACCCTCGAGGGAACCGATTACGCGTGGTGTTATTTTTACGGCAATACCCGCGCCTGCGGGCTGCGCGAGATTCGCTCGATCCGCTGGGATGAGATCGGACAGGTGTATGACTTTACGATTGATAAATTCGAGACCGGTTACAGCCCCATTTTCAATCTGATGATTCCATTTCTGCACCTGCGCAGCAATATCATCGAATACAACGAGATTCACAACGCCGTCAAGGTCCTTGACGATGGCAACGGGCTGTATATTTCCGATACCGGCCCGTTTAATATCATCCGCTATAACTATTTCCACACGATGCGCAGCACCGCCATCCGCACCGATGCCCACCAGCGTGACACCCTGATCCACGGCAATATCATGTTCCGCACCGGCGGCGGCCTGGCCTGCTATAATAACAACCAAGCGTACAACAATATTATCGCACTGCCGGGCAAGGGCTACGACCCGGACGGCACACCCTACAAAGGCGGCGTGTATTATGCGGTCGATCACGGCGGTTTCGTTGACGGTGTCGTCCAGCGTAATATCGTCTATCTCGAAGGAGACGGCAAACCGAGCCTTCGCCACTACAACAAAGATGCCAATGATATGCAGATGCAGGTAGATTACAATCTGATCTATTTCAGGGACGATCCGAACAAAGGCAATGCGGTCATCGAAGAATCAAGGGAGATGGGTTATGAAACGCACAGTGTATGTGCTGATCCACTGTTTGTCGATATCGATAACGGCGATTTTCGGCTCACGGCCGACTCTCCGGCGATTACGAAACTCGGTTTCGTGCCGATCGATGTGAGCCGGATGGGATTGACGGCGGATTTTCCTGAAAAATGGCGCCCACAAAGTGCGAATAAAACCAAATGTCCGATGAAAGGGCAAAAATGAAACGAAATTTAATACTCATTTTAGTGACAGGGATATGTATGATGATGGTACCGAATACAGATGCGGATCAGGATCGGCTGGCGTGGTGGCGCGACGCCAAATTCGGGATGTTTATCCACTGGGGGCTGTACAGCGTCCCCGCGGGTAATTATAAGGGGCTCGAAGCCCCGTACATCTCTGAATGGATTATGAATTGGGCCACAATCCCGATCAGCGAATATGAGCAATACGCCAAACAATTTAACCCGACGAAATTCGATGCCGACCAATGGGTTTTGCTGGCCAAAGAAGCCGGGATGAAGTATATCGTTATTACCTCCAAGCATCACGACGGCTTTGCGATGTACGATTCGAAAGTCTCCGATTACGATATCGCCGATGCCTCGCCGTATCCGCACGATCCGATCAAATTGCTCGCCGAGGCCTGTCAAAAGCATGGCCTCAAACTGGGACTCTATTACTCCAATGACCAGGACTGGCACGAGCCGAACGCATCGGGCAATGACTGGGATTTCGAGACGCCGGAGAATGAACGCGATTTTCAGCAGTTTCTCGATGACAAGGTCAAGCCGCAGGTGCGTGAACTGCTGACCCATTACGGCCCGATCGCGATCATCTGGTTCGATACGCCGAAGCTGATCAACGAGTCTCAGAGCCGCGAACTGGTGGATCTGGTGCATGAGCTGCAGCCGGATTGCTTAGTCAACGGACGGGTTGGCAACGATCAGGGCGATTATGTCTGTTTCGGCGATAACCAGGTGCCCGGCGGCGTGACCGAAGGCGGATGGGAAACCTGTGCGACGATCAACGATTCGTGGGGCTACAAGGCCTTTGACAATAACTGGAAATCGGCCGAGACGATGCTTTGTTTACTGACAGATATCGTCAGTAAGGGCGGGACGTATCTCTTGAATGTCGGGCCGACGGCCGAGGGGATCATCCCCGAACCCAGTGCCGAGCGGCTGCGGGCCATGGGTGACTGGCTTTCCACCAATGGCGAAGCGATTTACGGGGCGGGGCCATCGCCGTATCCCGGGCCGTTTGAGTGGGGGACGATTACGACCAAGCCCGACAAGCTCTATGTGCATGTGTATGATCGGTCGTTGGATGAAGTCGTTTTATTCGGGCTGAAAAATAAAGTCGAAAAGGCCTATCTGCTGGCCGACAAAGGTCGTAATTTGCTGCGCGTGGAACAAATGCAGGATAACGCCCGCGATTGCCCGATACTGCGAATCGATCTGATAGGGCAACATCGGGATGAGCCGATTTCGGTGATTGTGCTGGAGATCGAAGGGCGGCCGCAGGTTGATTCCAAGATTGTTCAGCAGGCCGACGGCCGGGTGTACCTGGAGGCGTATCGGGCCGATATCCAATCCCAAAGCGATCAGAAACCCAAGGTCGAAGGCGGCGGGATCGTTACTAACTGGAATACTACCGATGCTAAACTCAATTGGGATTTCACGATCGCCGAGCCCGGACGATATGACTGTATTATCCTGACCGCGGCCCATCACTGGAGCGGATTCAATGGCGGTCATCAAGTTCAAGTTGCTATTGACGATCAAAAAATCGAAACGACCATCGATGATCAGGGACGATTGGATAATCGCAGCACGCTCACCCAGCAGGATGCGGTCACTGCGGCCGGGTCGATCCAGTTCGAAAAGCCCGGTAACTACCATGCCGAACTTTGTGCGACCAAGATGGTCGGATCGAAGTGGCTGGGTTTTCAGTTTAGAACGATGCTGCTGGTCCCCATCGAGCAGCGATTTATGGAAGCGACGGCCTTCGTTGAGCCGCACGAACCGATCAAAAAAGAGATTGAGGAATTTCGCCAAAAACTTGAAGCATTAAAATAGGAGAACATAATGAAACGCAACAGCTTTATCATTTTCATATTGATCGCAATCATCAGCGTATCGCTGTCCGGCGAAACACAGCAAACCGCCTGCGGCCAGATCGCAGCCATGCAAAAATACGAGCCAAAGGTGCCGTACACCTTCGAGCAGCTCTCGCCGAGCTGTATCGGGGCCGACGGCCGCTGGCAAAAGGTCCTGCAGGTCGTCACCGATGGTTGGATCACGCGGATGGCTAAGACCGATGACCCGACATTCCACTCGATGATCTACGCCAAAAAATGGGACGAGGTCAAGATCGATGCCGGCGCGCTGGGGATCTATGCGGCTGGCGGGATCGTGCGGCTGGGCCGACTGTTGCCCGATAGCTGGCTGGGTAAACATTACCGAAACGAGTGGTTACCGAAAGTGCTGGATTCGCAACTGCCCTCGGGCTATATCGGCACCGGCTATGGCGAAGGCTGCTACAATATGGACTATGACACGATGTCCACCTACAAAACGCCGATTCCCAAGTATGAACTGCTGAACACCGACCTGATGTTCGATCTGCTGCTTTATGAATACGAATTCTCCGGCGATCCGAAGGTCCTCGATGTGATCGTCAAGCTCAAAGATTTTGTCCTTGAAAATTATCTCAAACCCGGCGCGATGCCCACCAAGCAGCTCGGTACACCGCACTGGGTGGCGATCTTTCGCTACCTGAACAGGGTGTACCGCTATACCGGTGACGAGAAGATTATCGAATATCTCGACGCCTACTACCAGACCAGGCGTTATAACTTCAAGGGCTGGATGACCAAAAAACGCATGCATCACCATCTGCCGGATCTGTGTTATACGATTCAGGCGCCGGTGACGATGTATCACTTTACCGGTGATAACGAATTGCTGGATTTATCCTTGCAGGGATTCGAGAATATCGAAAACTTTGCGCTGCAGACGACCGGTGTGCCGACCGGTGTCGAGATCACATTGGAAAAGGGCTGCCGCAAGTACACCGAGCACTGCGGCGTGGTCGAGTGGATCAACGCCTGTACGCGGCTGCTGCGCAGCACCGGCGAGGTACGCTTTGCCGATGTGGCCGAACGCTGCATGCACAATGCCTATTTCGGCAGCAAAAGCCCCGACGGCCTTTGCCTGACGTATTATCACACGATGAATCAGCTTTTTGCGACGACCTGGACGGGCCAGTATCTGCGTGATTACGAACCGTCGAGCACCTTCAACGGCGAATACAATATGCTGCACAGTCCGGGCTGCTGCAACGCGATTACGTCCAAGTCCTTCCCGCAATTTCTGCGAAATGCGGTGCTGCGATCCCGCGACGGCGGCTTCGTCATCGTTTTTTACGGTCCGATGCACGCCCAGTTTGAGCACGAAAAAGCGGGTCGGGTCAAACTCGCGCAACAGACCGATTACCCATACGAAGATCAAATCAAAATCGTGGTTACCGAGGTCGAACAGCAGGCCGCATTCCCGCTTCATCTGCGGATTCCCGGCTGGTGCCGAAAGGCCGAGATCAAGCTCAACGGCTCGCCCGTGGAAAATGAAATCAAGGCCGGGACGTTTTTGGCGCTCAATCGCACATGGGAAAGGGGCGATACGATCGAAATCGCTTTCGATTTTCCGATTACGCTGGATTGGGACAATTCGCCGGCCGCCGGCCGCGGGGCGGCTATCGTCCGCGGCCCGGTGGTCTTTGCCTTGCCTGTCAGTGCCGACTGGCAGTATATCGGCACCGGTACGCCGGGCGATGTCAATGCGATCGAGGCGTGGAACGTCCTTTATGACGGCAAGAGTATATGGAACGTCGCGCTGCAGTTGGATTTGACCAATCCCGAAAACTCGCTGGAGAAAGTCAAACTCGATGTTCCCGATAATAGCCAGCCGTGGAAATATCCGCCGTTCGGCTACAAGGTCAAGGCGAAAGTGATTCCGCACTGGGAACTGGACCGGATCAGCTCAAAGCCCAACACGCCGGCGATTCCGGAAAAGATCGAGCCGTCCGACGAGACCATTACGGTGACGCTGGTGCCGTTCGGCTTTACGCAATTGCGAATGACGGTACTGCCGGTCCTCAAGGCCGAGGCCAAACAGACCGTCGAACACGGCCAGTCCAAGGAAGATATCTGATTACGTTTAAATCATGCGTGCTTCGTATATCCCTCTTGATAAAATCATATTTTAGGTGATATAATCAACGGCATCAGATATAAATCTATTTAATGGTATCAGAAATGATAGGCAGGGTATAAACGGTGACTAACAAAAGAGTTCATTTGGTGTGTAACGCTCATCTGGATCCCGTCTGGCTGTGGCTATGGCAGGATGGTCTGGCGGAAACACTTTCAACATTCAGAACAGCAGTCGAATTTTGCGAAAACAACGAGGATTTCATATTCAATCATAACGAGTCGCTGCTGTATCAATGGGTCGAAGAATACGATCCGGAGCTTTTTGATCGCATCCAAAAAATGGTTCAGGCCGGGCGATGGAACATTATGGGCGGATGGTTTGTTCAACCTGACTGCAATATGCCTGCCGGCGAATCGTTTGTTCGCCATATCGTCAAAGGCAAAAATTATTTCAAGGAAAAATTCGGTGTCGATGTGACTACCGCGATCAATTTCGATCCGTTCGGTCATTCGCGCGGCCTGGTTCAGCTCTTGGCCAAAAGCGGGTATGATTCCTACCTGTTCGGCAGGCCCTGGCAAAGCTTTTTCCCACTTGAGGAACCGGATTTTATCTGGATCGGCTTTGACGGTTCAGAAATCATGGCACACCGGTTTGCTGCATTGCCCGAACAAATGTATAACAATCACAAAGGGAAAGCTGCTGAAAAGATTGAGAATCGGCTTGTGAAATATGGCGATTCGCACCCGAGCCTGATCCCGTGGGGAATCGGCAATCACGGCGGCGGCCCTTCAAAAATCGATTTAGCGGCCATTAATCAACTCATCTCGGAGCACAATGACATCGAACTGATTCATTCCACGCCGCAGGCCTACTTCAAGGAATTATCGAACAAACGCAGTGCCCTTCAAAAAGTCGACCGTGATTTGAATCCGTGGGCGGTCGGCTGTTATTCGTCCATGATCCGGATCAAACAGCTCAACCGGCGTCTGGAAAACGAAATCTATATGCTTGAAAAAATGGCAACCAGCGCCGGTATTCAAGGCTTGATCGATTATCCTGAAAACGAAATCAACGATGCGCTATGGGATCTGTTATTCGCCCAGTTCCACGATATTTTACCGGGCTCGGCCACCCAGATCGCAGAATCCGCTTCGATACGGATGCTGAGTCATGGCATCGAAATTGCCGAACGGGCAAAGGCCAAAGCGTTTTTTGCGTTGTGTTCAGGTCAGCCGAAAGCCAACGAAGGTCAAATCCCCATTCTCGTTTACAACCCACACCCATTCGATATCGAGGACGCGGTTGAATGTGAATTTATACTTGAGGATAATGCTTCTTCCGATCGCTTCACTGAGGTTGCGGTATATTGCGATGATCGGAAGCTTTTCACTCAGGTTGAACAGGAGTCTAGTAACTGTAATACCATTGAATGGCATAAAAAAGTGGTATTTCACGCGAACCTCAAGGCCGGTCAGATGAATCGATTCGATTGCCGATTGAAGGTTCTCGATGCCAAACCCGCCATTCAATTTTCACCGGCAAACAATGTGTTTGATTTTAGAACCGATCGTGTTGCGATAAAGGTCAACCAACAGACAGGTTTGATCGATCGATACAGCATCGATGGCGTTGATTATCTGGCCGCGGATGCGTTCAAGCCCATTATTATCGAGGACACCGAAGACAGTTGGGAACAGATAGCGGTATCTTTTAAAAAGGTTATCGGATCTTTTGAACTGGTTTCCCCTCAGCAGGCCGCAGACGTTTCCGGGCTTCGGGCAGAAGAACTTGCCCCGGTCCGTGTTATCGAGGATGGACCAGTCCGCACCGTCGTCGAAGCGATCTTCAACTATAGAAATTCTTATCTGATCCAGCGCTATTCGCTTCCCAAGATCGGAACCGAACTGGGGGTGTCGATTCGGGTGTACTGGTTTGAGAAAAACAAGATGCTGAAGCTCTCGGTGCCGACAGTGCTTCAAGAGAGTAAATATTACGGCCAGGTCGCATACGGCTGTCAATACCTGCCGGACAACGGCAATGAGGCGGTCGCTCAAAAATGGGTATCGGTTATCGCGCAAACGCAGCAGCGGGCTCTTGTGGCGATCAATGACGGCACCTATTCATCAAGTTTTGAAAATGGTCAGTTGTATCTGACCCTGCTTCGATCGCCGGCCTATTCCTGCGGACCTGCCGATAGTGCTGAGATGGTCACCCAGAACCGATTTGCCCCTCGGATCGACCAGGGCGAACGAATGTTCAACTTCTGGTTCGACGGCTGCCGGGCAGACCAGATTGCAGCCTATGACAGGAAAGCCCTTGCCAAGAATGAAAAACCGATGGCACTCTCGTATTTTCCCTCGGGTAAAGGGCAACTGCCGCTTGCATTTGCATTGTTGAATGATGATGTTATTCAGCTACAGTCGGCCAAAAAGGCAGAAAAAAGCGATGATATCATACTGCGGTGCTATAATCCTTCTGAGCACGAAGCGTCGACGATAATTGAGATCCCCTTATTCAATATCCAGGAAAACCTGACATTCGGTCCGTTTGAGGTGAAGACACTGAAGGTGACCCAAGCCGGCGCACTGACCGAAACCGACCTGCTGGAAAATGAAATACGCGATTAATTTGCTTTTTAGAAGGGTCTGAGTGTTAGTATATGAGCGATTCGTTTGTGTGGACATTCAATTTCGTTGAAGATTTTTTCTGGATCATTGTCAGTTTATCATCTAATGGCTTCCACTCATAATTGAGACATACCCATAGGTACAATCCTGAATTAAATACAGGAAATCACTGATTTTTTAATCACTGTAAAATAATATATATGGAACAATTAAAATTGAATCTCGCAAACAGATGGACTATCTTATAAAAACATCGGATAGAATGTTGGCTTTAGGAATACTATTCTTTGGGAGATGGCAGATGAATAAACGGACAAGCGGGATACTGCTGCATATTACATCATTGCCGGGCGGGTACGGGATTGGTGATATGGGGCCTGCGGCCTATCGGTTTGCGGATTTCCTGGTTCGCGGGCGACAAAGCCATTGGCAAATCCTGCCATTGAATCCCCCGCACAGCATGACGAATATCACGCCCTATAATTGCCTTTCGGCGTTTGCAGGTAATTTGTATTTGATCAGCCCCGATAAGCTGGTCGAATCGGGTTATCTGAAAAAAACAGACATCACCGGTGCGTCAAACTTTGATCAAGGCGTATTGGATTATAAAATGGCCGGGATATACCGAAGAAAACTGTTCGATAAAGTACTGGCCGGATTTCAGATTGTCGGCGACAAATCCAAATACAATCAGTTTTGCGGAGAAAATAACGATTGGTTAGCCGATTATGCGTTGTTT
This sequence comes from uncultured Pirellulales bacterium, assembly GCA_964517795.1. Lineage (GTDB taxonomy): Bacteria > Planctomycetota > Phycisphaerae > Sedimentisphaerales > Anaerobacaceae > CAZFDE01. The sequence goes on from CAZFDE010000021.1 coordinate 16,193, forward strand.
ATGGCACTGAGCGACCGGTTTGGCACAACCGACTGGTCTCTGTGGCCGAAGGCGATCCGTGATCGGCAGCCGGCGGCATTGAAAGCGGCGGCCAAAGAGATGAAAGACGAATGTGAACGTGAAATGGTGCGACAATTTTTGTTTTTTGAGCAATGGTTCGCAGTCAAGCAGTATTGCAATGACCACGGGATCAGCATCATCGGGGATATGCCGATTTATGTCGCGTACCAAAGTGCGGATGTCTGGGCGCATCAGGAAATATTCAAGCTGGATCAGCAACGCCGGCCGCAGTTTATTTCGGGTGTACCGCCGGATGCATTCAGCCGTACCGGTCAACTCTGGGGCAATCCGGTGTATGACTGGGCGGCCCTGAGAAAACGCGGTTACGACTGGTGGGTGATGCGGATGCGACAGAATCTGACCTTATATGATATGGTACGAATCGACCATTTCCGCGGCTTGGTGCAGTATTGGCAGGTGCCCGCCGAAGATCGTGTGGCCACGCACGGAAAATGGGTAGACGGTCCCGGAGCGGATTTGTTCCGGACGCTCAATAAGTATTTCCCGGCCGCTCCGATTATTGCCGAAGATTTGGGCTATATTACTCCGGATGTGCGCGAACTGGCGGCCGAATTAGGCCTGCCCGGGATGAAGGTTCTGCTGTTTGCGTTTGATGATGTGACCGGCCAAAATGCCTATTTACCGCATCATCATGTTGAAAATGCGGTAGTGTATACCGGTACACACGATAATAATACGGTACGTGGGTGGTTCGAGAAAGAGGCAACTTCCAAGCAGAAAAAGGCATTGTTTGCATATCTTGGACGGCAGCTTGCGACGGGGGATTTGCCGCGCGAATTCGTGCGGATGGCAATGCAGTCGGTGGCCTTGACTACGATCATCCCGATGCAGGACCTTTTGGGATTGGGCAATGAAGCGCGGATGAATCACCCGGCCAAGAAACGCGGTAATTGGCGGTGGCGGCTCAAAACCGGGCAGGTTATCAATAATACTGTAGCTGACGAGTTGGGAAAACTAACACAACTCTACGGCCGCGGATGATTGTATTCTATTATAGTATCAGAGCCACTTTTTAATCAGGCGGTTTAAGATCAGAGGGGGGATAAGACACGTGGCGATGGTGGTCAGTACCATCGCAGTATAGATGCCATTCGGCATGGGGTTGGTTTGCAGGTTGAGGCTGCGCTGCATGATGATCATCGTGACCTCGGCACGCGGGATCATGCTGATGCCAAGGAGGATGGACGTATCGCGGCTGAAAAACAACAGGCTTGAACCGAATGATCCTATAAACTTTCCGAGAAAGGCTGCGGCGATCAGGATAACGGCCGGGATAATAGCTGTTGCGAAACCGGCAATCTGAATTTTTAGGCCGATGCTGATGAAAAAGAAGGGGACGAACAGATCATAGACAACCGTTACCGCGGTTTTCGATTTAACCGAATGGGGGTCTTTGCTGAAGATCACTCCTGCGAAAAAGGCACCGATGGCGACTGAAAACCCGAGTAAATCAGCACATGCGGCAATGATCAGGCCGATGGCGATAATGGTCAGACTTTCCTGGGGCGGTTTTTCAAAGCGGTTAAAAAATGAGGTGGTTGGTTTTTCGACGAATCGTGAGAACAGGATGCAAACGAACCCAAATAGAACGAGTTTGATCAAAAACGCAATCACCGTGGTTACGAATTTGATGGTAATGTCCGAATGTTCCTTATGCACTGTGATCATTGGGGCCAATGCAAACAGCAGTGCCATCATGACAATACCGGTGATATCGTCATATTCGGCGGTATCCATCAATAACTGGCCCTGATTGGTGTTGATTTTTTTGTTTTCTTCCCAAACACCGGCGCTGACACCGATACTGGTGGCAACCAACGCGGCCGAAACGATCAGGCTAATCAGAAAACCAAGATTTAAAACAACGTAGGCGGCGAGAAAGCCGAACGCGGCACTGATGATGATTTCGAATGTTCCGATGAAAGTGGCTCGACGAAATTGCTTGAGCAGCTTGTGAAGCTTGCTTTCCAGACCGATATGAAACAACAGGATGATTACACCGAGTTCAGCCAAAAAATGGATGATGTTTTCGGTGTCGTGATCGAACAGGTCGAAAAAATGATCGATTGATCGCAGGATCATACCGATGGTGATATAGCCGATCAGAACAGGCAGTTTGAGGCGGGACAGGAACTCTTTGATGAGAAAGGCGGCGATGAGAATAATCCCCAACATTAACACGAAGGCGCCAGTCTGTATGATGAATAGCCTTTTATCTTTGCCGGGTTCATTTGCTTAATTCGAACCGCATAATAAGCATACGGGAAAATGGGCTAATGTACAAGCCACATTTATGTTATCAGAGATTTCGAGCGTTTTGGCGGTGAATGAATTCATCAGGGAACAATTGAACGGCGGATTAAAAATGACAGTCGTATCTTTCCATATGTTTTCGCCCAGCGGCAGTTCATTTTCACTGATCAGACCGGTCAGGAATCGCGGGACGATGGTGACCGCGCATTGATCCTGATAGGTTCGGGCGAAGGCGATAATGTGTTTGGCGAACGGGCCGCGGACAGCAAGCGGGCAATAGTTTCCGTCCTGGAACAGGCGGCAATATTGTTTGCGGACAGCTAACGTCCTGTCGGTCAGAAACAGCTTAATTCTCGCATCAGTATGGTTTTGCAGGAGCAGGCTGATCAGGCCGGGCAAATCGGTTTGGGATGCATCGCGGATTTCATCTAACATGTGTTGTCGGATGGCATAATCGACGGGGCGGCGGTTATCAGGATCGACGAGATTGAAGTCCCACAGTTCGCCGCCCTGATAGAAATCCGGGATGCCGGGTGCCGTCAGCTTGATCAGGGTCTGGCTCAAACTGTTAAAGATGCCGTAATAGGCGATGGTTTTGTAGAAGGGCAGAAAGTCCTTCAAAAATTCGTTTTCCCCAGAGGGATTGAGGATGCGGGCAATGAATCGGGTACATCCATTTTCGTATGGGTTATTCGGTTCGATCCAGGTGGAGCGGCGTTTGGCCTCGCGAACCGCTTTGATCATATAATTGCGAATTCTTTTTCGATATTCATCGGTCAAATTCTGGTCAAAGGGCGCAGTCCCGATCAGGGTTTGATAGAGCAGGTATTCATCATTGGCATCCGGGGGTGTGTTGCCGTTGATAGATGTTTTTTCCGATCGGTTGAGGTGCATCCATTTTTGGACATGCCTTTGCCAGCGGTCCGGGATTTCGGAAAGGACATTAAGCCGCGCCCTGACATCTTCGCCATGTTTGGTGTCATGGGTGGCCGTGGTATTCATAGCGTGCGGAAGGGACTTGCTTCGGGTTTGATTGAACTGATGAAATCGTTCAAGCGGGGTGCCGAAAGCGGACGGATCGCCGCCGACTTCGTTGAGTGAGGTAAAGCGGAAATCGTTATAAAGATAGGTATCTTCGAAGCCTTTGGCCATCAGGGCGCTGCAGAGTTGCTCTAAGGCGGCCACAAAATCCAGCCGCTGGCGGCTCGCCTTCTTATTCTTATCCAAGAGGACGCGAGCGATGATATACAGTTCATGCTGGAATTGCGCAAGGGTATCATGAGCTTTGTCAATCGCATCCTGGAGATAGGCGATGTTACTCTGTTGAGACAGACCGGTCAGATACGTTCGGTATATCGGCAAGCAGGCGAGTATCTCGGCAAGAACAGTTTTGAGCCCGGCTTTGGATGGCATGAGGGCCGACTGTGTATTTTCGAGAACTTTTCTCAGGCAATACACCACGTAATTTAAATCACCGGCCAGGTAATCATGGAGGATTCGCTTTTTATTTTCAACGAGCAAATCCTCGGGTGATTTTTCGACGGCGGTGATTTGCCGGTGGATGTTCGAGAAAGCAGCTTTGTTATCGCCTTGACAAAAGAGGCCATTGACGATGTTCAGGAAATCGTACCCGGTGGTACCCTGGATCGGCCAATCGGCGGCGAGCGGTTCATCGAAAGCTAATATTTTTTCCACGACGATATAGATATCTGCTGTTTTTTCTTTTACTCGGCGCAGATATTGCAGGGGATTGTACAGGCCGTCAATGTGATCGATTCGCAGGCCGGTAAAGTGTTTGTCGCGAACCAACTGAAAGATTAAGCGGTGGGTATCGTTGAGGACATGTGTGTTTTGAATGGTCAGAGCGATAAAATCGTTGAGATAAAAAAAACGGCGGTAGTTGATGATTTCCTGTGTTGCCTGCCAGTGGGTGAGCCGGTAAAACTGATCAGCAAGAAGCGTTGACAGGTCTGCTTGATTTTCGGTTGTTTTGTTTGGATCGTTCAATGTAGCAAGATGATCATCGAACCATTGTTTCACTGCCGGGTTCGCTTGATAAATATCCCGGATATTTTGCTTTGTCGCTGATTCCAGAGGCATATCATTTAATATTTCACATTCCGTCAGGGTGTCAAAAAGCCCGGTGAGTGTCGTGCACGTATCAGGGTCGATATCGGATTGGTGGATGAACGATTGAAGATCACCCATAAGGACTTGGGGATAACATTTTAATCGCAGGGGGAATTTTTTATCATAGTAACATACCCAGATTTGACCATGGTCGTATTGTAAGGTAATTTCATTTTGCTGCATTGCCTTAGGCAAAGGTTTGCCTAAAAAAGGGGCCATGATCCTGCCGTCCAGCTCGTCGAACGTGTAATCCCAGCGGATATCAAAAAAATCACCGTAGCACGATTTTTGCCCTTTTTCGAGTACGTCGAACAGCATCGGATTTTGCGAGTCGTAGGCCATGTGGTTGGGGACGATATCCTGCAGCCATCCCATGTTGTGTTTTGTGACGGTTTGCATCAAATCATCGAAATCCGATTGGCTGCCTAACTGCGGATTGAGTCGATTGGGATCGATGATGTTGTAGCCGTGTTTGCTGCCTTTTATGGCTTTGAATATAGGTGAGGCATAGATATCGGAAATTCCAAGCTGCGAGAGATATTCAACGATTTTGCGGGCCTCTTTGAAGCCGAAAGAGGGGGTGAACTGCAGGCGGTATGTGGCTGAGGGGATACGCATCATGGAGCAGCTTTCTTTTTTGGGTCGGAGTTGGATCGATAGGCCGCAAATGAAAGCGGCGGCATGGTCAAGGATTGACCAGATTCAATCCTTGGGGCAAGTGCAGCACCCCGGCCGGCCCATTGGTCCTCGGCCGAATCCATGAATTTATGCCACTGACCAGCCGGGATATTCGGCGTGAAACTACAGTCGTTATTCTCAAAATTCAGAAAACAGATAATATGGCTGTTGGAGGATGGGCGGTGAAGACAGATGAGTTTTTTGTCGCCCACTTGTTCTGCCTCTCGGTCCACTTTGCTGAGATTCGATAACGCCGGTGTTTTCTTTCGCAGCTTTATCAGGAAGGTATAGAATTTCAGTAATATCTGATGATGTTCGGTATTTCGGCTTTGCCAGTCGATGTTCGATTTGAGAAAGGTCTCTTCGGCCTGCGGGTCGGGGACCTCGCCTTGCCAGCCAAACGCTTTGAATTCGTTGGCGCGGCCTTTGCGAACGGCCTCGACCAGTGCCGGGTCGGTGTGACTGACAAAATAAAGAAAAGGTGCGGTTTCCCCGTATTCCTGGCCCATAAAAAGCAGGGGAATATAAGGCGAAAAGAGAATGGTCCCGGCCGCCAGTTTCAAGGCTTCGAATGAAACCAGATTGGCCAGTCGTTCGCCGCGCATGCGGTTGCCGACCTGATCATGATTTTGTGAAAAAACGACAAAGCCCGAGGCGGGGATATCCTGCGAACTGTTGCCGTGGCGGCGTTTTCGGTGTTTGGAGTACTGTCCGGAATAGACGAATCCTTCGTTAAGCGATTTTATCAAGTCGTCCACTTGGCCGAAATCGGCATAATATCCGTCATATTCGTTCGTCAGCAGGGTGTGCAGGCTGTGGTGCAAATCGTCACACCATTGCGCATCGAGGCCGTAACCGTTTTGGCGCCAGGTTCTTATGAGCTTTGTGTCGTTGAGATCGCTTTCGCCGATCAAATAATATTTCCGGCCGCGACGGTTGGAGAAATCGTTCACGTGTTCGGCCAGTTCCCTGAGAAACGGCTTGGCACTCATATCGAACACCGCATGCAGCGCGTCCAGCCGCAGCGCATCGATGTGATACTGTTCGAACCAGAAAAGGGCGTTACAGATAAAATAATGTCTGACCGGATCGCTGTAGGCGTCATCGAAGTTGATCGCCTCGCCCCAGGGGGTCTTGTATTTGTCCGTAAAATACGGGCCGAACTGTGATAGATAGTTGCCTTCCGGGCCGAGATGATTGTACACCACATCGAGAATGACGGCGATGCCATGATCGTGGCAGGCATTGACCAGTTTTTTCAGCCCGGTCGGTCCGCCATAAGCGTTGTGCACCGAAAAGGGGAATACCCCATCATAGCCCCAGTTGCGATTGCCCGGAAATTGAGCGATGGGCATCACTTCAATGGCATTGATTCCCAGTTCACGCAGATCATTTAAGCGGCTTATGATGGCTTCGAACGTTCCTTCGGGCGTAAATGTCCCCACATGCAGTTCGTAGATGATCATTTGTTCCAAAGGAATACCTTGCCATGTGTGATCGGACCAGGCAAATGCGTTATGATCGACGATCTGCGAAGGGCCGTGAACACCTTCGGGTTGAAAGTGGGAAGCCGGGTCGGGCCGGGTGATATCCTTGTCGAGCCGGATAAAATAACGGCTGCCCGGTTCGATAGCGCCTATCTGCTTTTGCCAATACCCATAGGGTTGGGGTTCAAGGGGTATTTCGCGCTGATGCGGATGCCGGATTTCTATGGATACCTTTTTTGCAAATGGTGCCCAGACCCTAAAATCACATTGTGATGAGCCAGAATAATATACACCAAGCACGATCGACCTCTCTCTATTTTTTTAATTTCAATTAACCGCGCGTGGGTTCGCAGATTCGCTCCATGACTTCATAGGTTAAATGGTCATTGCTGGTTTTGAGTGCCAGGTCTCCCAGCGAAACCATTCCGACCACGGTCTTATCTTCCGCCAGGACGACTAAACGGCGTACCTGATGGTCTTCCATGATCTGAGCAGCGGTTTCAATATTATCCTGTTCACAGCAGCAAAAGATTCCGGGGGTGATGATATCTTTGATGACTGTGGTTTTCGGATCCAACCCGGCCGCAACCGTGCGAATCACAATATCGCGATCTGTCAAAATCCCGACAATCGTATTGTTCTCCAGCACCGGCAGGGCACCGATATCAAAGGTATTCATTTTTTCGGCCGCTTCAGCGACCATGGCACTGGAACTGATCTGTTGGACATGAGAACTCATAATTTCACGAACCTTCATAAAGCACCTCCATTATTTTACAGTCTATGCTTACTTTTTTTTCTCTTTACACCCCATCCTATTCGACAACATGGGCTATCTAAATAAGTGACCTGCCTAATTTATCTGCTCCAATTCCCTAACTCATTCCGTCATTATTAAATTGTGTATTTCTGATACGGATTTTACTTATGCAAACTGCGTAAGTGCCTTATTTCATTTTGGCAGCATCCATGAAAAATGTATATGATGAAATGAGTTATGATTCGATGAATAAAACGCACAAATTAGTATCATTGGAAGATTATGAACCGCTGATCGGTGTTGAGGCAGTCGAGCGAATTCATAACAAAGCAGCCCCTTTAAAAGGACTGCATGTGGCCAATGTGAATTCGACTTATTACGGTGGCGGGGTGGCGGAATTACTCTCATCGTTGACGCTCCTGATGAACAATGTCGGGATCAAGACCGGCTGGCGCGCGATCCAGGGATCGCCGGATTATTTTAGTGTTACCAAGAAGATGCACAATGCGCTGCAGGGCGGGCAAATCAATCTCAGCCAGCGAAAAAAACAGATCTACGAACAGGTCGTTTACGAAAATAGTGTCCGCAATCATCTCACACACGATCTGGTGATTATTCACGATCCACAGCCGTTGCCGATGATTGCCCATTATAAAAAGAAAGGGCCTTGGATATGGCGTTGCCATTTGGACCTTTCTCACCCGGATGAGCCGTTATGGGAATATGTCAAGCCGTTTGTCGAACAGTATGACGCAGCCGTTTTCAGTATCGAGGACTATCGGCGGGATTTACAGACACCGCAGGTGTTTTTCATGCCGGCCATTAATCCCTTTTCCATCAAGAATAAGCAACTCAGCGAGAAAGAAATTCACGAAAGACTCAATCATTATCATATCCCTATCGATCTGCCTCTGGTTGTCCAGGTTTCTCGATTTGACCGATATAAAGACCCACAGGGCGTGATCGAAGCATTTAAGATCGCTCGAGACCAGGTCGATGCGACATTGGTCCTGGTGGGTAATGTTGCAACCGATGACCCCGAAGGTGAAAAGGTCTATCAATCGTTACTCGATTGTCGTGAAGACCGCATCATTATTCTTAGCCAGGAGGATACGGCCCTGGTCAATGCCCTGCAGACCAAGGCCGCGGTCGTCCTGCAAAAATCCATCAAGGAGGGGTTTGGCTTGACGGTGGCCGAGGCGATGTGGAAAGGAACACCGGTGATCGGCGGAAATGTCGGAGGCATTCGATGTCAGATCAAAGATGGGGTCAACGGATTTCTGGTTTCCTCGATTGACGATGCGGCTGCAAGGATCATTCAACTTGTACAAAATAAGGAATTAAGAAAGCAGATGGGCGATAAAGCCAAAGAAACGGTCAAAAACCGGTTTCTATTGACACGTTTGCTGGAACAGTATCTGGATTTGTTTGGTGCGTTTGAAACAAACTATACCTTAAAAAAGAATCCATC
>CAZFDE010000021.1:25152-37385 GCA_964517795.1 uncultured Pirellulales bacterium
CTTCCTGATGCCAAATGGGGAGAACGCCTATTTCATGTGTAAATGAAATGGTATTACACTGGTTACATGACATAGTAAAAGAAAATCAATTTAATGAAAGGAGCAACCGATGAAACGAAAACAAGCAGGCCGATTAAAATGGATGCGCACCCGCATCATGCTGATGGTGTTTGCCGGATTGTATTTGGCGGGGATTGGTACTGCGGCCGATGTCAAGGACGTGGACGACAAAGACATCACCAATCATATCGAAATCGAGATGTGGACGGACCAGGCCGTGCCCTCAAACGCGATCGACATCAAAACACAGGATGGCGTCGTAACGTTAAGCGGCTCGGTGGATAATATTCTGGCTAAAGAACGAGCGGAAAAAATCGCCGAGGTCACCGTCGGGGTCATCGCTGTGGTCAATCAAATCAAGGTTATTCCACCGGTCATGCGAGATGATAACGATATAAAAAAAGCGGTGAAGGATGCCTTGTTGCAAGACCCGGCCACCGAATCGTATGAAGTGAATGTCAAGGTCGATGACGGTGTTGTCAAACTTACCGGTACGGTAGATTCCTGGCAGGAAAAACAGCTTTGTGCGACGGTCACCAAAGCAGTCAAAGGCGTCATCGATATTGATAACAAAATCGATATCGATTACAAGACCGAGCGGTCGGACTATGAGATCGAACAGGAAGTCAAACAGCGGCTGGCCAACGACATTCGTGTGGACGATGCCTTGATCGAGGTGAGTGTCAAAGACGGGAGAGTCATGCTCGATGGGACCGTTGGCAGCTTACAGGAGAAAAACCGTGCCAGCGCCGATGCCTGGGTCAGTGGTGTCCGGTCGGTTCAAACCGACGATCTGCAGATCAAGTGGTGGGCGCGTGATGACATGCGCCGAAAAGATCTATATGTTTCACGCAGTGACAAGGCGATTAAAGAGGCCGTCAGAAACGCCTTTCTTTACGATCCGCGGGTCTTTTCATTCAATATTGGCGTTTATGTAAACCACGGTATCGTGACGCTCAGCGGCGTGGTGGATAATTTAGAAGCCAAGAATGCCGCCGAGCAGGATGCCCGAAATACCATGGGCGTAACCCAGGTGACTAATCACATCAAGGTGCGGCCGGTGGACATCCCTTCGAATGATACACTCGAACGAAAGGTCAGCAGCACATTTCTCAACGATCCTTATGTCGAGCGATTCGAACTGGATATTTCCGCATATGGCGGAACGGTGTATCTGTCCGGCAAGGTCAATACCTCGTGGGAAAAAAATCGGGCAGAGAATCTGGCCGAAGGGGTTAAAGGCGTGCTGCTGGTGGTCAATAATATCGAATCGCAGTATCAGTGGACTTGGAAACCCAGTTGGGAAATCAAAGAAGATGTTCAAAACGAACTGTTCTGGAGTCCGTTTGTGGATGAAGACCAGGTGGACATTGAAGTGGACAACGGCATTGTCACATTAACCGGCAATGTGGATACCTATAGCGAGCGTCAAAGTGCGGAAGAAAACGCTTACGAAGGCGGTGCCAAAGATGTTAAAAATAATCTGGCTGTGACATATCGCTATTACGGTCCGCGATATTACGGCCCTTACAGCCCATACGGCTATTACTATCCTATACCGTAAGTCGTGTGGTTCATTATATAAATGCGTAAGGCGGAAGGTCAAATACTGACTTTCTGCCTTAAGCTGTTAAACATCAATAAATGAGAATGTGTTTTAAGAAGGATAAACGATGCAGGTCGAACATATCGAAGAAGTCCAAATCGCATCGACGTTACAGGAATCGCCGCAAAAAATATGGCGATGGTTATTGACAAGCGCAATAGTTACCATCATCCTCGGCATAGCGGCGATTTTACTGCCGTTTATGGCAACCTTGGCACTGGAAGTCATTTTAGCGATTGTTTTTCTTATCGCAAGTGTTACCCTGATGGTGCATGCTTTCCAGTCGTGGCAATTAGAGGGATTAATCTTCCGGTTAATCATGGGCATCATTTACGGCATTGCCGGCGTGATGCTGCTGGCGTATCCGGTAAAGGGTGCGTTGACGTTGACAGTCCTGCTGGCAATTTTGTTTCTTTTAGGTGGTGTATTTAAGATTGCGCTGGCATTGAATCTGAAGCCGATGTCAAGCTGGGGGTGGTTTCTGTTCAGCGGCGTGCTTTCGGTTTTATTGGGTGTACTTATCTGGATTGGACTGCCCGGCACGGCGCGATGGGTGATCGGTATGCTGGTCGGGATCGAATTGCTGTTCAGCGGATGGGCGATGGTCATGTTTGCGATCTCGATCAAAAATTCAAAAGAATCAATAAAATGAAATATGCGCTAATTCAAACGCTTAAGCCGTAAAGGAGATAACAGATGCTTTTGAGTGTTAAAACGTTAGCCACCTATACCATCGAAGCGAAAGATGGCAATATCGGTGAAGTACACACCTTTTTATTGGATGATCAACAGTGGGTTGTACGATATCTGGTGGCCGATACCGGTAAATGGCTGCCCGGGCGGAAGGTACTGATTAACCCCTCGGCATTGCAAAAACCCGAAAAACAGATGGATGTGTTTCCGGTCGATTTGACACGTGAACAGATCAAAAACAGTCCCGATATCGATGTCGAAAAACCGGTGTCCCGCCAACAGGAGATTGAACTGCACAAGTATTATAATTGGGGGCCGTATTGGACAGGTGCCTATGGTCCGATCAGTGCGCCGAATGTACCAGTGGCGCCCGAAGTCAATCAGCCGAAGGAATCACCAATCACACCGCAGGCCCTGAACGATGAAAAAACGAATCCACACCTGCGAAGCACCAAAGAGATCATCGGCTATCGCGTTCATGCCGAAGACGGCCAGATCGGACATGTGGCGGATTTTATCGCCCATATTGAAGACTGGGTGATCCGGTATTTGGTGGTGGATACCCGCAACTGGCTGCCCGGCAAACATGTGATTATCCCACCGGATTGGATCAAAGAGATCAGTTGGTCCAAATCGGAAGTTATGGTCGATGTATCCAAAGAAACCATCAAAAATAGCCCGCAGTTTGATCCGACCGCGCCGGTAAATCGCGAATACGAGATTCGATTATACGATTATTACGGCCGGCCGCGATATTGGCTGTAGCGTGAGGGCATGACCACTTATGAAGATTAAAAATGCCGATTCATAACAGGGATATCGCGGAAATTTTTAATCAGACCGCTGATCTGCTGGAGATCAAAGGGGCCAATCCGTTTCGCATACGTGCATATCGCAATGCGGCCAGAACGATCAAAAGTCTCTCTCAAAGTGCCGCCGAGTGGATTTCACAAGATAAGGATTTGTCTGAGTATCCGGATATCGGTAAGGACCTGGCCGGTAAAATTGCCCATATTGTCAAGATCGGAACATTTGATGTGCTGGAGGATTTAAAAAAAGAGATTCCTGAAGAGCTCAGTCAACTGATGAATATTTCCGGGCTGGGGGCCAAACGGGTCAAACAGATTTACCATGATTTAGACGTTGCCAGTCTGGATGAGCTTAAAGCGGCAATCGAATCCGGTCAGATTCGAGAACTGGAAGGCTTCGGCAAAAAAACCGAAGAGAATATCCGTCAGGCCATCGAGCGGATGAGCGGCGAAAAGGCCGGTCGGACCAAACTGGCATTGGTGGAAGAAATCGCCAACGACCTGGTCAACTATCTCAACGACGCCAAAGACGTCAAAAAGATCGACGTGGCGGGCAGCTATCGGCGCCGTAAAGAAACTGTTCAGGACCTGGATATTCTGGCGACTTGCAAGCGCGGCTCCAATATTATGGACCATTTCACCGATTACGAAGATGTACAAAAAGTGGTTTCCAAGGGAAAGACGCGTTCGACGGTGCTGCTGCGGTCCGATTTTCAAGTCGATCTGCGTGTTGTTCCACAGGTCAGCTATGGGGCGGCGATGGTCTATTTTACCGGTTCCAAGGAACACAATATCGCTATCCGTAAAATCGGGGTGAAGAAAAAACTTAAAATCAATGAATACGGTATCTTCAAGGGGAAAAAGCGAGTGGCCGGCAAAACCGAATCGCAGGTTTATCAAAAAATCAGCCTCAAATACATCGAGCCGGAACTTCGCGAACACAGAGGTGAGATCGAAGCGGCCCAAAAGGATCAATTGCCCGATTTAATCGAGCAGGATGACATCAAGGGCGATTTGCATGTGCACAGTAAATACACGGACGGCCATAATACCATCGAAGAGATGGCCAAGGCTGCCCGAAAAATGGGCTATCGCTATATTGCTGTTACAGACCATTCGCAGCATGTGAGTGTCGCGGGCGGACTCAAACCCAAAGAACTTCGAAAGCAGTTAAAAGAAATTGATAAGATCAATGACAAACTTAAAGACATCACGCTCCTCAAAGGCACCGAGGTCGATATCCTCGAGGACGGCAACCTGGATCTTCCGGATGACATTCTTAAAGAACTGGACATGCGGGTCTGTTCGATTCATTACAAATTTAATCTATCAATGAAAAAACAGACCGAGCGGATTATCAAGGCGATGGACAATCCGTATTTTAATATTCTGGCTCATCCCAGCGGCCGGCTCATCAATGAACGCGCGCCGTATGATATCGATATGGAAAAGATCATGGAAGCGGCTAAAGACAAAGGGTGTCTGCTGGAATTGAATGCCCATCCCGACCGGCTGGATATCAATGATATTCATTGCAAAATGGCTAAAGAAATGGGAGTAAAAATCGCCATCTCGACCGATGCCCATCAGATCGAGGATTTGCATCATATGCGATTCGGCATCGGCCAGGCCAGACGCGGATGGCTGGAATCTAAGGATGTGGCTAATACGCGAACGCTCAAGCAGCTCAAAAAATTACTCGATCGGGGGTAAAAGCTGTGGATTTTAAAAAAAATCCAAAAACGAAATTCAAAAGCCCTGAGAAGCTGACGAAAAAACAGGTCTCCGAGCAGATCAAGACCCTGCGCGAAGCGATCGACTATCACGATTATCTGTACTACGTCAAAAATAAACCGAAGATATCGGATGCAACCTACGACAAACTATTCCAGCGATTGCATGAACTCGAAGAGGCATTTCCCAAACTCCAATCGCCGAATTCGCCAACCCATCGGGTGGGCGCCAAGCCGATGGATAAGCTTAAAAAAATCAATCACACCCGGCCGATGCTGAGCCTCAACGCCGCGCTTGAAGAAAGAAAAGTCAAAAATTTTGCAGATTTCATACGCCGCAAGGTCAATGGCAAAAAAAACGAATATATACTTGAGCCCAAATTTGACGGCCTTTCGGTAGAGATTGTGTATGAAAACGGACAATTCAAATATGGCGCAACTCGCGGTGACGGTCAGGCCGGCGAGGATATTTCCGAGAATCTCAAGACCATTCATACGATCCCGTTAACCCTGCAGCGTGATGGTGATGTCCCCGCGCTGCTTGCCGTGCGGGGTGAGGTCTTTATGGCGAAATCCGATTTCACCGAGTTGAACAAATCGCGCATCCATAAGGACCAGGAACCGTTTGCCAATCCGCGAAACGCGGCCGCGGGAATCGTTCGGCAACTGGATCCCAAACAGGTGGCCGATAAGCCGCTGGATATCGTCTTCTATGAGATTCTGCAAATAAAAGGCGATGGCCCGTCCAGCCATTGGCAGGCGTTGGAAGAGTTTCCTAAATGGGGCTTGAAAACCGATTCCCATAATCAAAAGTGTACATCCTTCAAGAAAATCAAGGCATATCACAAAAAGATGGTTCAGCAGCGGGACGATCTTGATTATGAGATCGATGGGATCGTGGTCAAGGTCAATGACCTGGCGTTACGAGAGAAGCTGGGCACCCGCCAGCGCAGCCCGCGATGGGCATTTGCCTGGAAATTCGAGCCGAAAGTTGAAATCACAACGCTTAAGGACATCATTGTTCAGGTCGGGCGTACCGGTATGCTCACGCCGGTTGCCCTGCTTGAGCCGGTAGAAGTCGGCGGGGTTACTGTCAGTCGAGCAACACTTCATAATGAAAGTGAGGTCAGGAAAAAGGATGTGCGGCCGGGCGACAAGGTTCGCATTCAGCGGGCCGGTGATGTGATCCCCGAAGTGGTTGAGCGCATCCGGCAGCGCGGCAAAAAAAGGGCCAAGCCGTTTGCAATGCCTAAAAAATGTCCGGTTTGCGGTACCAAGGTCTATCGGGAAGGGGCCTATTATTTTTGTTCGGCATCGCTGTCCTGTCGGGCGCAATTGGTCGGCCGCGTTATTCATTTTTCCTCGCGCGAGGCGATGAATATCGAGGGTTTGGGCGATGAAACAGTTCGGCAATTAGTAAATCGTGAAATGGTTACGGAAATAGCCAACCTTTATGAGCTCTCTGTCGAACAATTCAAAACACTGGACGGGTTTGCGGAAAAATCAGCGAAGAAATTACACGGGGCGATCCAGCAAAGCAAAACGGTTCGCTTTGATAAATTTCTTTATGCTTTGGGAATTCGACACGTTGGCGAGCATATTGCACGAGTCCTGATGAAGCATTTTGACTCCGTCGAAGACATCCAGAAAGCAAAACCATCTGATTTGAAAAAGATTGATCAGGTCGGGCCCCAAATCGCTCAATGTATTGGGAATTTCTTTGGCCAGAAGCAAAATCAGAAGGCCTTAAAGCGCTTATTGGATGTTGGTATCCAGGTCGAAACACCTGATGAGCGAAGAAAAACCAAAAGAACGCTTGAAGGCAAAACATTTGTTTTCACCGGCGAGTTGGAAAATTATACCCGTGGTGAAGCGAAATCGTTGGTCGAAATGGCCGGTGGTCGAGCCACCTCCAGCGTCAGCGGCAACACCGACTTTGTCGTCGTCGGCGAAGATCCTGGAAGCAAATACGATGATGCTCAGGAACAGGATGCAAAGATTATTGACGAAAAACACTTCCAGAAGCTGATACAGCCCTGAAAAAACAGGCCCAATCTCTTTTTTAAGGAATTACCTCATGTCGATTAAGACTTATCCTTCTTTCCAACATGGAAAGATCTCGATAACCTCTTTTTAAGAAACTAATTAGACAGATATCGATGAAATGAAGAGTTTGTGTTATGGGCCATTTAAGGCAAAATATATTGACTGAACAATGGATCGTGTTCGCCGCCGAACGATCGCAGCGGCCTGATCAAATTGAGAAAAAAAAGCTGCAAACACCTCAAAGTCTTCCCGAGAAAGATTCATCCTGTCCGTTTTGTCCCGGCAACGAAAATATGGTGCCCGAGATCGTTGATGAACGGCAATGCGATTCCAATTACAAATGGGCTACTCGGGTCGTTCCGAATAAATACCCGGCATTGACCGCGGAGGGCAATGCCGGATTAAGCCAAGAAGGAATTTACCTTAAGAACGCTTCGTATGGACGTCATGAGGTGATTATCGAGAGCCCGTTTCACAATCACGACATACCGGTAATGGGAACAGAACAAATCGAGTGTATTTTGGATACCTATGTTCGCCGATTTAAAGCGATATTTGAAGATGAAGATATCTCTCACATCTTGATCTTTCGCAACCACGGCCCCGCATCAGGTACATCGTTAGTCCACCCGCATTCGCAGATTATCGGCTCGGCGGTTATCCCCAAGTATATTCATTACCGCCAGACGTATGCGGAAAATTATTACGAAACAAAAAATATCTGTTCGCTTTGCCATATCATCGAACATGAAACCCATGAATCCAAACGAATCATTTTCGAAAATGATTCGTTTGTGGTTTTTGTGCCCTATGCCGCAGAGGTTTCCGGTGAAGTATGGATCGTTCCCAAAGACCACCAGGGACATTTCGGACACGTTCGGGAAAAGCAGATCGCCGACCTCGCCCAGGTGCTGAATGTTGTTCTGTCGGCGTATTGTGAAAAACTGGAGAACCCCGATTATAACTACATGATCTATTCGGGCACGCGAGATAAATCTGATAAGCCCTATGTTCATTGGTATATTCAGATTCGTCCGCGAATGACTATCGCTGCAGGATTCGAGATTGGTTCAGGAATGGGTATTAATACGTCCCTGCCCGAGCATGATGCTGCGATCCTCAGAGAATACATTCAATCGCGATCCGATATGAAAACCGACAAAAAGAGTGCACATTATGCCAGAGTTACCGGATGTTGAAACATTTCGAACGTATCTTAATGCGACAGCCTTGCATCAGAAGATCAAGACAGTGGAAGTCCTGGATTCGCAGATGCTGCAGGGCGTTTCAGTCTCGACATTAAAGGGCCATTTAAGAGGCAGACAGTTTCGTCGATCATACAGGCACGGTAAAAATCTCTTTGCCGAAACAACGGGCGATGAATTTGTACGGCTGCATTTTGGAATGACCGGGTATTTGAAATATTATAAAAATGCAGACCAGTCGCTCCATCATCTCCGGGTACGTTTCGATTTCAGCAACGGCTATCATCTGGCGTATATCTGTCAGCGGCGCTTGGGGAACGTCAGTCTCGAAAACGACATCGAACAATTTGTCCAACAGAACGATCTTGGCCCGGACGTTCTTGATATCAGCATCGATGATTTTATAGCCGCCGCCCACAGCACGAAAAAAGCGATCAAATCGCTATTGACGGACCAGAAAAAGATGGCCGGGGTGGGCAATGTTTATGCCGATGAGGTATTGTTCAAAAGCCGTGTGCATCCTCAAACGACCACCCGACAATTGGATAGAACGCAATTGAAAAAGATATATCAAATGATGCACACGGTTTTGGATTATGCCATTGATCATCAGGCAGACCCGAAGCAGTTTGCCCGGTCTTATTTATTGCCGCATCGCGTGAAAGGGGCCAAATGTCCCAACTGCGGCGGCTCGATCAAACAGGTCAGGATATCGGGGCGGACCAGTTACTTCTGCCCCGTCTGTCAAAAGAAGTAACAATTTGGTTTAAAAGGAGGTTTGAAAATGCAGGCAATTGAAATTGATACGCCTTTAGAAAAGCAATTGCGATTTCTTCTGCGAAGGGATTTTGAGCCGCGGTTCAATCATCCAAGCGGTCGTTACCCATCTCGGGAAAAATGGCAAAAGCTAAAAACGCTCGGGACACGATTATGGGTGGATTCGGGAAATATCGAGCAGATCAAACAGGTCTGGACCAAGGAATTTGACGGCCTGACCGTCAATAATACGCTATTGAACAAAGAAATTCAGGCAGGCCGTTACGATGATCTCATCCCAAAAATTATTGATTTAATCGAATATTACGCGGACCTGACGGATCGCCAAAAACTGCTCGAAATCAGTTTCGCACTCAATGGGTACCATGGACTTAGACTGGTGGAAAAATTCGACGCCTATGTATCGCTTGAAGAACACACCGATCTGGCCAATGACGTCGATCTGGCGGTCAGCTACGGCAGGCGACTGATCAAACTCTGCCCGGAGCGTTTATGTATTAAAATTCCATTCACACCCGCCGGACTTCTGGCAACACGCATCCTCGTCCGGGAACAGGTGCCGATCAATCATACGCTGGGGTTTTCGGCAAGGCAGAATTATCTGATCGCACGGATCGCCAAACCGACGTTTGTTAATGTGTTCCTGGGACGCTTGAACAGTTTTATCGAGAGCAACGATCTGGGCAGCGGCGATTATGTCGGCGAAAAAGCGACGCTGGCGTCCCAGAAAGCAGTCCGGCAGTTGCGCGAAAAAGAGGTTACACGAACATGGCAGATCGGGGCGAGTTTTCGCAACGGCCAGCAGGTCCACAGCCTGGCAGGGATCGATGTGATGACCATGCCGCCCAAAGTGGCCCGGGAATTTGACCAGATGGACATCACGCCTCAGATGGTCGAAGATCGCACCGATCGCGATTATCCCGAACAGATCAAGAAGGGGATCGATCCCGAAACGATCCGCCTCAATACGCTCTGGGATATCGATCAGACATTGATCGATTGCGTTGATGCACTGGAGCAGGAAAACTTGGACAGTTTCACACCGGACGATCTGGTCGATTTCTTTAAGGACCACGATTGCGGCGATGTGCTGGTCCCATGGAGCGATGAGCAGATCCGGACCAGTGCCGCCGAAGGAAAGATACCGAAATTAGAGAATTGGGCCGATGCGCTCAAAAGCAGGCAGATCGGCCTGGACAGTCTGATGAATTTGGCCGGACTAAACAGCTTCGCCGCAGACCAGCAAGAGATGGACGAAAAAGTTCGGACTGTTTTAGTAAAGGAGTAAAATCAATGACAATGCTCAATAACAAGACTTCTTTGAAGGATGACAAAAGCGTTCAGATGAAGCAAGGTTCACAGAACCGACTGGATAAAATCCATCGCTACTGGCAGGCAGCCAATTACTTATCGGTGGGACAGATTTATCTGCAGGATAATCCGCTCTTGAAAGAGCCGCTCAAGCCCGAACACATCAAGCCTCGTCTACTGGGACACTGGGGGACGACACCGGGATTGAATTTGATTTATGCACACTTGAATCGGCTGATCCGGGAAAAGGATGCCAATATCATCTATATCACCGGCCCCGGCCATGGTGGACCGGCCCTATTGGCCAATGTCTATCTTGAAGGAACGTACTCGGAAATTTATCCGGAAATCGCCCAGAATACTGATGGAATGCGTCGGTTGTTTAAGCAATTTTCCACACCCGGGGGGGTGCCCAGTCACGTGAGCCCTCAAACCCCCGGTTCGATCCATGAAGGCGGTGAATTAGGCTATTCATTACTGCATGCTTATGGCGCTGTTTTTGATAATCCCGACTTGATCGCTGCCTGTGTCATTGGTGACGGTGAAGCCGAAACCGGACCGCTGGCAGCCAGTTGGCAATCCGTGACTTTCCTTAATCCCGCTCGTGACGGGGCCGTTCTGCCGATCCTGCATCTCAATGGTTATAAGATTTCCGGCCCGACCGTCCTGGGGCGAAAAAGCGATGAGTCGCTCGATTATTTGTTCAAGGGCTTGGGATATAACCCTTATTTTATCGAGGACGATGATCCTCCGCAGGTTCATCGATTAATGCTCGAGACGCTGGATAAAAACTATGATGATATTCAGACGATCCAAAAGAACGCCCGTTCGGGGTCATCACTGAATCAGCCCATCTGGCCGATGATCGTCCTTCGTACGCCCAAGGGCTGGACCGGCCCTAAAAAGGTTGATGGTGTTCAGATCGAAGGAACATTCCGGTCGCATCAAGTCCCTTTAGCTAATGTACGGGAAAATGCCGAGCATCTGGAAATTCTGCAAAGCTGGATGAAAAGCTATAATCCTCAGGAATTGTTCACAGGTGAAGGCAAACTGATCCCCGAACTGGCAGAACTTGCTCCAAAAGGTGATCGGCGGATGGGCGCCAATCCGCATGCCAATGGGGGATTAATGCTCAAAGACCTGAATTTGCCGGATTTCAAAAAATATGCATTGAATATTAACGAACCGGGAAAGCAAATGGGGGAAGCGACCCGGCAAGTAGGCAAAATGCTTCGTGATGTATATAAGCTGAATGTCACCCACAACAATTTCCGCATCGTATGTCCCGATGAAACACAGTCCAATCGTCTGGGGGATGTTTTTGAAGTGACTAATCGGTGCTTCATGGGGCCTATTCAAGATAGTGATGACAACCTCTCGCCCGACGGCCGGGTCATGGAGGTGTTGAGCGAGCACTGTTGCCAGGGGTGGCTGGAGGGTTATTTATTGACGGGACGGCACGGTCTGTTTCCCTGTTATGAAGCCTTTGTCACGATCATCGATTCCATGGTCAGTCAGCATGCCAAGTGGCTCAAGACCGCTAAAGAACTGCCGTGGCGAAAACCGATTGCCTCGCTCAATTACTTACTGACCTCTCATGCATGGCGACAGGATCATAACGGCTTCAGTCATCAGGGGCCGGGATTCATCAATACAATCCTGCAGAAAAAAAGTTCGGTTGCCCGGATCTATCTACCGCCGGACGGCAATTGCCTGTTATCTGTGATGGATCATTGTCTGCGCAGCCGCGATTATGTAAATCTCGTAATTTGCGGTAAACAGCCTGAACTGCAGTGGCTGGATATGGAATCGGCCATTCGGCATTGTCAAAAGGGAGCGTCAGTTTGGCAATGGGCCTGTACGGATAATGGCGAGCAACCCGATATTGTGATGGCCTGCTGCGGGGATGTACCCACGATGGAAACCATGGCGGCCGTATGGCTGCTGAAAAAACATATCCCCTCGCTGAAGATGCGGGTTGCCAATGTGGTTG
>CAZFDE010000022.1:0-37369 GCA_964517795.1 uncultured Pirellulales bacterium
ATATAATGACGCATGATAAAACGAATTGCCCCGGGCGGCAGCAGTATCTGTCCGGCAAACGGATCTGGCCCGAACCGATCGACGCCCAAACGAGCATCGTCTCGCTGATCGACAACATGGACGCCTACAACGGCGGCCGGCTTCGGGCGGCCTGTCATCTATTAAAAAATAAATATGCCAAAGACGATGTGACGATCGGCCTGAGCCTGGCCGGGGCGTTAACACCGGCGGGCCTGGGCCCCTCGGCCATTATCCCCCTGATGAACCACGGATTCGTCGATTGGATCGTCGCCACCGGCGCGAATATGTATCACGACCTGCACTATGCGTTCAATTTACCTATGTTCCGCGGCAGCCACCTCGTCGATGACGCCGACCTGCGCAAAAAAGGGGTCACCCGAATCTACGACATCCTCTTCGATTACGAATCGGTCCTGATGGAAACCGACCGCCGCCTGCGCGAGATCCTGATCCGGCCGGAATTCCAAAAAGAAATGGGCACCCGCGAATTCTATTATTATCTCGGCCGGGTCCTCAGCGACCTCGAACAAAAACATAATCTCGGCCAGGTCAGTATTCTGGCCGCCGCATACCGAAACGCCATCCCCGTTTTTACCTCCTCGCCCGGCGATTCGACAATCGGCATGAACGTTGCGGGTCTCGAACTGCTGGCCGGTGCGTCCGATCTGCTGGATAAATTCAAACTCAAAATCAACCCTAGCATCGATGTGCACGACTCGACCGCCATCGTTCTCAACGCCAAACGCTATGAAAACGGCAAGACCGGCGTTCTGCTGATTGGCGGCGGCAGCCCCAAAAACTTCATGCTCCAGACCGAGCCGCAGATTCAGGAAGTCCTGATGATCCCGGAAATGGGCCAGGACTACGATATCAATATCACCGATGCCCGGCCCGATACCGGCGGCCTCTCCGGTGCACCGCCCTCCGAAGCGGCCAGTTGGGGCAAGATCGACCCCGACCAGCTCGACCAGACCGTCACCGCATACGTCGATGTAACCGTCGCGCTGCCGATCCTGTCGGCCTATGTCGTCCAGAGCACACCGCCCAAAAAGCAAAAACGCCTCTACGATTGCGGCGATGAGCTTCGCGAAAAGCTCATCCGGGCCTATTTCGAAAATAACAAGGAAATCGACAAACTCCGCGAACTGATGAACCAACTGGAGGGCTGATCATGGCGTCCGCTTCGACCATTGCCAAAGACCAACTCGTAGAACTGACCCGTCATCACGGCAGCCCGTTGTTCGTGATGGACCATGAAATCCTACGCGCGAATTGTCGATTATTCAAAACGCAGCTCCCCGATATCCAGGCCTACTACGCCGTCAAGGCCAACTGCGATCCGCAGGTCGTCCGCACGCTGTTCGAGCAGGGCTTCAGCTTCGATGTCGCCTCCTATAACGAATTCATGCAGGTCTATGAATTCATCGCCGACTATGCGCCCACAGACAAGGACTTTTTCATCTGGGACAAGATCATCTTCTCCAATACGATCAAGGATACCCAAACGCTCGAGAAGATCAAACGCTACAAGCCGCTGATGACCTACGACAACGCCGACGAATTGAAAAAGATCAAGGCCCATTGCGATACGGCCGGACTGGTGCTGCGGCTCAAGGTCCCCGATACCGGCTCGCAGGTCGAAATGGGCTCCAAGTTCGGCGTCGAGCCGGGCGATGCGGCCGAGCTGATCAAGCAGGCTTTCGATGCCGGCCTTGTGGTCGAGGGGCTGAGCTTCCACGTTGGCAGCCAGTGCACCCATTTCGACAACTACACGACCGCCTTGAACATCACCGCCGAGATTTTTCACGACACCCGCCGTAAGGGCTATCCCATGAATATCGTCGATATCGGCGGCGGTTTTCCCGCCCCGTATGACGGCGGCGTGCCCGCATTCGAAAATCTCGCCAAAATCATCCGCAGCGAGTGCGGCCGGCTGTTTGACGAAGATGTCGAATTGATCGCCGAGCCGGGCCGTTTCATCGTTGCCACGGCCGCGAAATTGGTTTGCGAGATCATCGGCAAAAACTGCCGCGATGGCAAAATCTTCTACCATGTCAACGACGGCGTCTATCACAGCTTCTCCGGCGTCATCTTCGACCACTGGATCCCCAACTTCCAGGCCTTCAAGGACGGCCCGCAGGAAATCTGTGCCGTCGTCGGCCCGACCTGCGACAGCTTCGATAAGATTTCGCTCGCCCAGCAGCTTTCCGCAGACCTGCAGATCGGCGATTACCTCTTAACCGAGAACATCGGCGCCTACAGCATCGCCACCGCCACACGATTCAACGGCTTCGACGGTGCCAATATCCTGCACGTCAATCAGTGATTCAGTACTCGTCGCTGGCTGGTTGAGGCCCTTCGGGCGACTGATTTTGATTATTTTGTTTCATTATTGTCCCTTCGAATAAGCTAAAAAGTTAAAGGTTAAAGGTTGAAGACAGTGGCAAAGTGGCAGAGGGCCATAGTGGCATAGAGATTTCATAAGTGTTGAGTCCTAAGTTTTGTGTTTTTTTTAAAATCCGAAATACGAAACGTGTAGCGGTTGCGGTTGCGCGGCGCGTATCGGTTGCGGTTGGCGGTTGTTGTGCTCATCGCTCGTCGCTGGCAATTCGGTTCTCGGTGCTCGTGACTGGTCGCTTGTTTTTATCCATCTTAACGTAAGGTGCTCATCAAGGGGCGCATGTTTTTGATCCGCATAGGCAACAAAGCTGCGCCATCCTACAAAAAATCCATGTGAATCCGTGTCATCCGTGGTTTTTGGTGTCAATGGTCGATGAACAGGGGGGCGATGTGTCTGTTGTAGATATTTTCGGTGACGTTTCGGGCGATGGTTTGGGCGTTCTCGCTGAGCGCGGTCATGAATTTTTGGCCCATTTCGGCCGCGATTTTGTAGCTCAGATGCAGAAGCTGGCGAAAATGGGGGTTGAAATCAGGGCAGTCGGGTCGATGACGCAGGGCGTCGGCAAACTGTTTTCCGGTCCATGCTTGGATTTCATCGGGGTCCGGCAATTTGGCCTTGTCGATATCGACGACCGTCGCATAGGGGGCGCACAACTCATCGAAGCGGCCCAGTGCCTTGGTATAGATCTCTTTGGCGATCGCCAGCGATTCATTGGACGCCTCGGCCAGGCCGATCAATTCTTCGAGCCAGGTGGTGCCGGCCGTCTTGATGTGGATGCCCGCATCGAATTTCGCCATCGCACGGCGGATCGGGGGATAGAGCGAGAACTTGTCGGAGCCGGAATGGATGCTGATCTTGAGATTTTTCGGCAGGTCGAACCGTTCGACGGCGAACCGGATGACGCAGAGGTCCTGCCGGAATTCGGTTTCGAAGCGGGCGATATCGCCGATGTAATCGACGCCTTTGTGGAACTCGCCGGTGAATTTCGGGGCGATGGTCTGGGCGGGGACTTGCTGCCACGCGAGCATGGCGAGGATGAAGAACATCTCCAGCGGCGTCTGGGCCGCGTCGGTTTCGTCGAGCGAGACTTCGGTGATGAAATCGTCGGACTGCCTGGTCTTGACGATGTGGCGATAGACCGCGCCGGCGTGAAGGACGGCGGCGAGGAATTTTCCGCAGATGGTCCGCAGCGTATTGTCGTCGATTTCGAATTGCCGGTCGATGCCGGGGATCGCCAGTTTGCCGATGAAGGGCCGAGCGGTTTTCATAAAGGCGGCCGTATCGGATTCTGTGGGCGGTTTGCCGATGAATTCGGCGATGTCGATCGTGAAGAAATCGCTGTGCGGAATGAACGGATCGACATTCTTGAAATTGATATGGTCGGCATCGACGTGATAGGCGCCGGGCCAGTTCAGTTCGTCGATTGCGCGATCCACAGCCTGTCGCGTATGCTGCGGGGTCGAGCCGATCAGAGAGTGTTCGCGATGGGATTTGTTCCAGACCGGCGTAATGGCGATGCCGGCGTCATTGGCTTTGATAAATGCTTGGAGTTGAGCGGCGGCCTGAACGCCGAACCGGTCACCGACCCCGAATGAGTATTTTTCAAGTTTCATTTTCGTTTTCCAATCGTATAAACATTAATTGACCTCCAGCGATTTCTGGATGAGCGCCATGGCGGTGCCCTGAATGAGGGTGTCTTTTCCGGCCGCGGCGGGGCGAATATCGATCGCGCGGGACGCGGGATTATACACGTGTCCGGGGATCGCTTTTTTGATTTCGGCGATCATATCGTCCATGCAGGCCTGGCTGACATAGCCGGCCAGAATAACGATTTGCGGATCGTAGCAGTTGATCGCGGTTGTTACGGCACCAACGAGTTTTGTGATGGTCTGATGTTTCAATTCAATGGCGTAGGGATCGCCCTGAGAGATGGCCTGCGCCCATTTTTCAACGATGGTCTCGGGGATGTCATCCGGGTGCAGCATTTGGCTTAAGCTGGTTTTGATGCCTTTTTCGATGTCCGATTGGATTGTCCGGGCGATGGCCGGGCCGCCGATGAAGGCTTCAAGGCATCCGGTATTGCCGCAACCGCATTTCGGTCCGTCTGAATCGATCACGATATGACCGATTTCGCCGAAGCGGCCGGTGGCGCCGTGCAGCAATTTGCCGTCGAGCATAACGGTCGAGCCGACACCGTTAGCGACATTGATATACAGGATGCTCCGGGAGACAAGCTGCGGCTCGACAGCGATCTCCGAGAGCAGCCGGATCGAGGTGTCGTAGATATCGACGGGGAAGGCAAGCTGCTCGAGGATGTGTTTTTTGAGCGGGACGTTTTTCCAGCCGAGCGGACTCGATAGTTCGACGGCGCCGTCGGGGGCGATCGAGCCGCTGAGGGTGACGCCAATGCCGATGATTTTCGAATGTTCGATAGTATATTTACTTAGCAGGCCCAGCAGATTGATCTGCAGGATACGTATGACGTTTTCAATGCTGTGGTTGCCGTTCAGAGAGACGGTTATCTTGTCAACCATTTGCGCATTGAAATCGAAAAGCCCAATATTTATATTATTGGGATTGATCGCGGCTGAAACGGCGTAGCAGCCGGTTGGATTGACGCTGACGATAATGGGTTTGGGGCCGCGCCGGCTGCTTTGGCCCTGTTTTTCGAGAATGAGTTGTTTTTCCCGGAGGCGCGAAATAATATAACTGGCGGTGGAGCTGCCCAGACCGGTGAGCTTGCAGAGCTGCGATTGCGAAAGTTGGTTATGTGAGCGGATCAACGAAAGGACGAGTTTTTCGTTGCGAATACCGGCGCTTTTTGAATCGATGGGGCTTTTATTCATACGTTTATCCGTAGCGTAATTTCATGATTATATTATAACTCAAGTTATGAAATTATTCAATATAAAAACAGGAAATCTTTCGGGCGACTGTATCCGTTTATTCAATAAGGATTTAAGAATATTTATAAAAGTATTGAAATTTAAAAGCATTTGTGTTATAAGAATAATCTCAGGCTTCATGGAATAAATTAGCTAATTTGACAGGATAAAATACAGGAGATACCAATGAGCAGTTCAGCCAATGCAGTTGTGGCTCAATCGGGCGGGCCGACGACGGTGATCAATTCGAGTTCGTGCGGCGTGATTCAGGAGGCGATGAAAAGCGGACAAATCGGCAAGGTGTTCGGTGCGTATAACGGGATCCTTGGCGTGCTGAAAGAGGAATTGTTCGATATCATGGCCGAGAAGCCCGAGACGATCGAGGGGCTCAAACGCACGCCGGCCGCAGCGATCGGATCGTGCCGGTATAAACTCAAGGACCTCGAGAAATCGAAAGCCGACTATCAGCGGATTTTAGATGTGTTCAAGGCCCACGAGATTCGATATTTCTTTTATTGCGGTGGGAACGATTCGATGGATACGGCCGACAAGATCAATCAGCTTGCGGCCGACAGTGGCTATGAGCTGGTATGTATGGGGATTCCCAAGACGATCGATAATGACTTGGCGTGTACGGACCATTGTCCGGGCTACGGCAGTGTCGCGAAATACGTGGCGACCTGTGCGATGGAGGCGGGGCGCGATACCGAGGCGCTGTATACGACCGATACGTGCACTATTTTAGAGGTGATGGGGCGTAATGCGGGCTGGATCGCGGCCTCAACCGGACTGGCCCATCGCTGTACCGAAGATGCGCCGCATTTGATCTATATGCCGGAAGCGGCGTTTACGTTCGAAAAGATGGTGGCGGATGTTAAAGCGGTTTATGAGAATCTCGGCCGGGTGTTTATTGTGGCCGGCGAGGGGCTCAAGGATAAGGACGGCAATTATATTACCGCCGATTCGGGGCAGTTCGGCAAGGACAGCTTCGGCCATGCTCAATTGGGCGGGGTTGCAGAAATGCTCAAGCCGGTGATCGAAAAAGAGGTCGGGATCAAGACGCGGTTCAATAAGCTGGGGACGAATCAGCGAAGCGCGATGCATTTCGCCTCTTTGACCGATATTAATGAGGCGTATCTGTGCGGGCAGACGGCGGTCAAGGCAGCACTCGGCGGCGAAAACGGCAAGATGGTGACGCTGGTTCGCGAAAGCGATGATCCTTATACATGCACGACCGGACTGGCGAAGCTCAGTGATGTGGCCAACGGAGAAAAGAAGGTTCCGCGAGATTATATTAACGAGCGCGGCAATCATGTGACGGACAAGATGCTGGATTATGTGCGGCCGCTGGTCAAAGGCGAAGCGCCGGTGACGATCGGCGATGACGGGCTGCCGGTGTTTATGCGGTTCGAGCGAAAAATGGAGTCTCAAAAACTGGCCAAATATCTCTGAGGTGACCTATGCACGAGTCATTTGATTTACGCGATCAGGTTGTGGTGATTACCGGCGGCGGGGGTGTGCTCTGCGGCCACATGGCACAAATACTGGCACAGCAGGGCGCGCAGGTGGCGATTGTTGATTTAAATACAAAAGCCGCCGAACAGCTTGCTGAAAAATTGCGATCCGACGGCCATGCCGCCATTGGCGTGGGCGCGAGTGTACTGGAAAAGCAGAGTCTCGAAAATGCGCACGAGCAGATCCGGGACGAGTTGGGCAAAATCGATATTCTGATCAATGGCGCCGGCGGCAATAAGCTCGAAGCGACCACGTCCGAACAGCTTCGGTTTTTCGATATTCCATCGGAGGCGATCCGGTTTGTGTTCGATTTGAATTGCTTAGGTACGATTTTAGCAACCCAGGTTTTTGCCAAGGATATGGTCGAAAAGGACAAAGGCGTTATTCTGAATATTTCCAGTATGAATGCGCTGCGGCCGTTGACGCGAATCCCGGCTTATTCGGCGGCGAAGGCGGCGGTGAGCAATTTCACCCAATGGCTGGCGGTGCATATGTGTCACCATTACTCCAAACATATTCGGGTCAATGCGATCGCGCCGGGATTTTTCCTGACCGAGCAGAACCGGTTTTTATTGACCGATTCGAAAAGCGGCGAGTTGACGCAGCGCGGCCAGTGTATTACCGATCATACGCCGATGGGGCGGTTCGGCCTGCCGGAAGATTTGGATGGGACGATGTTATGGTTATTGAGTGATGCCGCGCGATTTGTCACCGGAATTATTGTGCCGGTGGACGGCGGTTTTTCAGCATACAGTGGTGTATAATTTAGGAGAAAAGACGTGAGTATTGATGTTGCAGGACCTTTGGTGAATTTGAAACCGAAGTACGAATTTTTTATCGGGATTGATTCGGACGGCTGTGTTTTTGATACGATGGGGATCAAACAGCGGGAGTGCTTTTGCCCGTGGATGATCGGGTATTTCGGCTTGCAGCCGGTGGCCCAGGCAGCGAGGGAGTGCAAAGATTTTGCAGACCTGTTTTCCAAGACGCGCGGGGCCAATCGGCATAAAACCGCTAAGCGAATCATTGAGGAATTATTACCGACTCATCCGATGGTCAAAGAGCGTCAGTTCAAGGTGCCGCGATTTCCGTATTATTTTGCGTGGGTCGATGCCAAAGACAGCGTATTAAGCAATGACGGCCTGCAAAAGGCGATTGATAACGCAAGAAGCGAAGAAGAAAAGGATGAACTGGAACTGGTGCTGGCCTGGAGCAAACAGGTCAATGCGGCCGTCGGTCAGATCGTAAAAGACATGCCGCCGTTTCCGCATGTTCGCGAAAGTTTACAGCGAATCTCACAATGTGCCGATTCGATCGTCTGCTCCTCGACACCGGATGAGGCACTGCGGCGAGAATGGGAAGAACACGATATTGCCAAATATGTGCGGGTAATCGCGGGGCAGGAAATGGGCAAAAAGGCCGACCATCTGCGGTATGCCACCGAGGGTAAATACGAAAAGGGCCGCATTTTGATGATTGGCGATGCGCCGGGGGATATGAAGGCCGCCAAAGCGAACAGTGTTTTGTTTTATCCGGTGAATCCGGGGCATGAAACGCAGTCATGGGAGCGGTTTTATGAAGAATCGCTGGATAAATTCCTAAACGGGACTTATGCCGGTGCGTATGAGGAAAAGCTGATTGCGGAATTCGATGCATTACTGCCGGAGAATCCGCCGTGGTTATAAGATGAATCTGAGATGATGATTTTCAGGGAACAACAGGATGGTTTTGTCAGTCAGCAGGGATTGGATGATGCCGTTCGGGAGTATTTTGGCCGGCACGACTGCGGCGGCAAACGGATTTTATTTTTGATCCCGGACAATACCCGTTCGGGGCCCATTGGGCAGGTATTTCAAAGTATTTTTGAAATGATCGGGCAAGAAGTCGCAGCCATCGATTGCCTTGTGGCGTTGGGGACGCATCGGCCGATGAGTGAACAGGAGATATGCGAACGGCTGTCGATGGATATGAAGGTACGCCGATCGACGTATAAAAAAGTGAATTTTTTCAATCACCGCTGGGATAAGCCCGAAACGTTTAAGACAATCGGACAGATCAGTGCCGATGAGATTGAACAGCTTAGTGAAGGGCGATTTCGTGAATCGATTGATGTGCGGATCAACAAGCTGATCTTCGATTATGATGAATTTTTTATCCTGGGGCCGGTATTCCCGCATGAGGTCGTGGGTTTTTCGGGCGGTCATAAGTATATTTTTCCGGGGATTGCGGGCGCGGAAATTATCGACTTTTTCCATTGGCTCGGCGCGGTGATTACCAATCCGGTAATCAACGGTAATATATGGACACCGACCCGGGCGGTAGTGGAGAAGGCCGCTTCATTTATTGACCATCCGCATCAACTTATTGCAGTAGTCAGCGCAGGTCAGGATCTAAAAGGAATTTTTCTGGGTGATTGCGGTGATGCATGGCAGGCGGCGGCCGAATTGTCACAAAAGTGCCACATCGTCTATAAAGACAGGGCATATCATCTGGTGATTGGAATCGCGCCGCAGATGTACGACGATATATGGGTCGCAGGCAAGGCGATGTACAAGCTCGAGCCGGTGGTTGCCGACGGCGGGACGTTGGTCATCTACGCGCCGCATATTCAGGATATCTCCTATGCGCATGGTAAGGCGATCAAGCAAATCGGATATCATGTGCGGGATTATTTTCTCAAGCAGCCGGAAAAATTCAAAAATACGTCGCGCGCTGTGATGGCCCACTCAACACATGTCAAGGGGATCGGCACGTTTGAGGATGGGATCGAAAAGCCGCGAATCCAGGTGGCGCTGGCAACCGGCATCAGCAAAGCAACGTGTCAGCAGATCAATCTGGGATATCGGGATTTCAGACAGATTGATATTTCAGGCTATCGTAATCGTGAAAAAGAAGGTATATTGGTCGTCGATCATGCCGGCGAAACATTGTATCGGCTGGCGGATGGGACGATACCGAAAGTTACATAAACTATAACAGGAAGGATAATGATCATGTCAAAAGCAGATATGGGTCTGATCGGACTTGCAGTGATGGGTGAAAATCTCATTTTGAATATGGAAAGCAAGGGCTTTACCGTGGCCTGCTATAACCGAACCGTTTCCAAGGTGGATGATTTTATCAACGGCCGGGCCAAGGGTAAAAACATCATCGGCTGTCACAGTATCGAAGAACTGGCGGCGAACCTGCAAAAACCGCGTAAGATTATGCTGATGGTTAAAGCGGGCAAGCCGGTCGATCAGTTTATCGATCAGGTGCTGCCGCATCTCGAAGACGGCGATATCATTATCGACGGCGGCAACAGTCATTTCCCCGATACGATTCACCGGACCGAATATGTCGAAAGCAAGGGCAAGCTGTATATCGGCACCGGTGTCTCCGGCGGTGAAGAGGGCGCACTGAAAGGGCCGTCGATTATGCCGGGCGGATCACCGAAGGCATGGCTGGCGGTCAAAGATGTTTTTCAGAAGGTGGCCGCGCAAACACCGGATGGCGAGCCGTGCTGCGATTGGGTCGGCGAAAATGGCGCCGGGCATTTCGTCAAGATGGTGCATAACGGTATCGAGTACGGCGATATGCAGATGATCTGCGAGACCTATCAGTTGATGAAAGAGGTCCTGGGGATGTCGAATGCCGAGATGCATGAGGTGTTCACCGAATGGAACGAGGGCGAACTGGACTCCTATTTGATTGAGATCACCCGTGATATCCTCGGGTTTAAGGACGAAGACGGCAATGAAGTGATCGATCTGATCCTGGATACCGCGGGCCAAAAGGGAACGGGTAAGTGGACAGTAATTGAAGCCCTGAATGAAGGCCAGCCGCTGACGTTGATTGGCGAGGCGGTCTTTGCACGATGCCTGTCGGCACTGAAAGCGCAGCGTGTTCGGGCATCCAAGGTTTTGACCGGTCCCAAGCCGCAGTTCAAAGGGGATAAGAAGGCGTTTATCGCGGATCTGCGAAAAGCGCTCTATGCGGCCAAGATCGTTAGCTACGCCCAGGGATATCAATTGATGCAGGCTGCGGCCCAGGAACATCACTGGAATCTTAATTATGGCGGAATCGCCCTGATGTGGCGCGGCGGCTGTATTATCCGCTCGGTCTTTTTGGGCAAGATCAAAGAAGCCTTCGATACGAATCCGAAATTGGAAAATCTGCTGCTGGATCCATTCTTTAAGGATGCGGTTGTCAGTGCCCAGGATGCATGGCGCAATGTCGTTTCAACGGCGGTGGCGACCGGCATTCCGGCACCGGCGATCAGCGCGGCACTGGCGTATTACGACGGTTATCGCAAGGAGCGGCTGCCGGCCAATCTGCTGCAGGCGCAGCGCGATTATTTCGGCGCCCATACTTACGAGCGGGTGGATAAACCGCGCGGCGAGTTTTTTCACACGAACTGGACCGGCCGCGGCGGGACAACGGCCGCTTCGACCTATACCGTATAATCCGAAAGGAAAATGAACGATGAAATCGTTCTTGTCAGATGATTTTCTGCTGGACACAGAAACGGCGCGAAAGCTTTATTTTGATCACGCGGCAAAGATGCCGATTTATGACTATCATTGTCATTTACCGGCCGCCGCTATTGCATCCGACCGCCAGTTCGAAAATCTGACCCAAATATGGCTTGCCGGAGATCATTACAAATGGCGGGCGATGCGGGCCAACGGTGTGGATGAGCGGTATATTACCGGCGATGCGAGCGACTGGGAGAAATTCGCGCAGTGGGCCGCGACGGTGCCGTATTGCATTCGCAATCCGCTCTATCACTGGACACACATGGAACTGCAAAATCCCTTTGGCATATCGGATCAGGTGCTCTCGCCCGAAACCGCTAAGGCAATTTATGACTCATGCAGCGAAAAACTGCGAACCAAAGACTATCGTGTTCGCAACCTCCTTCGAAAACGCAATGTCAAACTGATCTGTACGACCGAGGATCCATTGGATTCGCTCGAACACCATCAACAGATCCGGGCCGATGGTTTTGATATCCCCGTTCATACCGCTTGGCGACCGGACAAGGCCATGGCGGTCGATGATCTGGATTCACTCAATGCCTGGATTCGGCGATTGGGCCAATTAACAGATTCCGAGATCAAGACCTTCGAAGCATATCTGGAAGCGATAGACCGTCGCCATTTGTATTTCCACGAAAACGGCTGCCGGTTGAGCGATCATGGTATTGAACAGCCGTATGCAGAGGAATATTCACTTAACGATATTCAAAAAATATTTTTGAAAATTTTTTCCGGCAGTGAATTGAATTCGAATGAAAAGAATCAATTTCGTTCGGCAATGCTGTACGAGCTGGCTTTGATGAATCATCGTCGCGGCTGGGTGCAGCAGTTTCATTTGGGCGCGCTGCGCAACACCAACAGCCGAATGAGGCAACAGCTCGGCCCGGATACCGGATACGATTCGATGGGTGATTTCGAGATGGCCAAGCCGCTGGCCGCCTTTTTGGATCGGCTTGACCGCAGCGATCAGCTTGCCAAAACGATTTTGTTTAATCTCAATCCCCGAGACAATGAGTTATTTGCCACCATGGCAGGCAATTTCCAGGGCGATGGCATCGTCGGCAAGATTCAATACGGCCCGGCGTGGTGGTTCCTGGATCAAAAGGACGGGATCGCACGGCATATCGAAGTGCTTTGTCTGCATGGATTACTGAGCCGATTTGTGGGCATGGTGACCGATTCGCGCAGCTTTCTGTCCTATTCGCGCCATGAGTATTTCCGGCGAATTCTCTGCGCCATCATCGGCGCCGATGTAGAGAAAGGTGAACTGCCCAAAGATATGAAATGGCTGGGGCAGATCATTGAGGATATCTGTTATCATAATGCGTGCCGATATTTTTCAATGGTATTAAGTTAACTTATTTTTATCAGGGAGATCAGCATGACCAAGAATTGGTATTGGCGGATTGGATTGGTTTGGTGTTTGAGTGTTTTTTTGGTGGGGTGTAAAGGAGATTCCGGTCCGAAAGTTTTAAAATTAGCTCACAGCCTGGACAATACCCATCCGGTGCACAAGGCACTGGAATTCATGGCGCAGAAGGCGGCTGAGAAATCGGGCGGGCGTCTTCGGATCGATATTTATCCGAGCGGCCAGCTCGGCAGCGAACGCGAGGCTATCGAGCAATTGCAGATCGGGGCACTGGCGATGACCAAGACATCGACGGGGCCGCTGGAAAGTTTCATCCCCGAGATGAAGGTGCTGGGGATGCCGTATTTGTTTCGCGATCAGGACCATAAACGTAAGGTTTTCAAAGGCTTGATCGGTCAGGAAATCCTGTCGGCCGGCGAGAAGGTTGGATTGAAGGGATTGTGTTTTTATGATGCCGGTGCCCGCAGTTTTTATACCACGAATCGGCCGGTCAATACCCCGCAGGATCTCAAAGGGATGAAGATCCGTGTTCAGCAAAGCCATATTGCCGTCGAGATGATGCGGGCGATGGGGGCATCGCCGACGCCGATCGATTGGGGTGAATTATACACGTCGCTTCAGCAGGGAGTGGTCGATGGGGCCGAAAATAATCCTCCGAGTTTTTATACCTCTCTGCATTATGAAATTTGTCAATACTACAGCATGGATGAGCATACCATGCAGCCGGATGTAATTCTGATCAGTACCGCAGTCTGGAAAGATATGTCACCGGATCTGCAGCACGCCCTTGCCGCAGCGATTGCCGAATCGGTTCCGTATTATGAAAAGCTTTGGGACCAGAAAGTTCAGCAATCTCTGATTGAAGTTGAAAAAGCGGGGGTCAAAATTATTCGGCCGGACAAGCAACCATTTATCGATGCGGTTCAGCCGCTCTGGAAACAATATGACGGAACGGAACTTGAGACATTGGCTAATCGGATCAGGGAAGTTGAATAAATGCTCGCAACGATCAGAAATCTGCTGAATCGCTTTCTGGAGGTATTGGTCACGGTTGCAATGGGCGTGTTGGTGATCGACGTTCTCTGGCAGGTTTTTACCCGGTTTGCCATCCGAAAACCCAGTTACTGGACCGAGGAACTGGCTACTTTCCTGATGATTTGGGTGGGGCTTTTGGGGGCCAGTGTCGCACTCAATCGCGGTGCGCATCTGGGCATCGATTATTTCGTTTCCAAATTGTCAGCCAAAAAGGCCATGTTTACCGTATTGTTCAGCTTTTTTTGCATTGCGGTGTTTTCGCTGCTGGTTCTGGTGATTGGGGGCCTCAATCTGGTGAAGATTACGTTACAAACCCAGCAGATATCTCCGGCATTGAACGTGAAAATGGGCTATGTTTATCTGGCTTTGCCGATCAGCGGATTCTTTCTGGTGTTTTACAGTGTTGAGTTATTTATCGAAACATGGATCAATATTCGAAAGGGCCGTTTTCTTAAACTCGAACATGACGAAGCGGCTGCAGCGGCTGCAGATTAAATGAGGATATATACAAAAAAATGAATGCCGATGCGATTGCATTACTGGTTTTGATATTGAGCTTTGTGATGTTGCTTGTGCTGAATGTCCCGGTCGGTTTTTGTATGGGCGTGGCGACATTGCTGGGGCTGATCATCTTAATGGATTTCTCTGCGACAGTGCTGATTATTGCCCAGCAGATGGCGACTGGAATCGATAGTTTCGCATTGTTGGCGATTCCCTTTTTTATTCTTTCGGGTCTTTTTATGGGGCGCGGGGGGATTGCCCGGCGATTGATCGACTTTGCTAACGTGCTGGTCGGGCGATTCAGGGGCGGCCTGGCGTTTGTCGATATTTTAACGTGTATGCTGTTTGGTTCGATTTCCGGATCGGCGTCGGCGGCGGTTTCTTCGGTCGGGGGATTCATGGTGCCGCTGATGAACAAGATGGGCTACAATCGCGAATTCAATGCATCGATCAGTATTACGGCCGCAACAACCGGCCTGCTGATACCGCCGAGTAATGTAATGATCGTTTATTCGCTGGCGACGGGCGGTAGTGTTTCAATTGCGGCGATTTTTATGGCCGGTATTATTCCCGGCATTCTGGTCGGGCTGGCCCTGATGACGGTTGCCGGTGTGATCGCCGCTAAACACAATTATGGCAAGGGTGAAACGTTTGCGTTGAGTGAAGGTGTCTTACGTTTTTTCAAAGCGATCCCGGCGCTGCTGTTAATTGTGATTGTGTTGGGAGGCATCCTTGGGGGCATCTTTACCGCAACGGAGGCGTCGGCGATTGCGGTCATTTATTCGTTTGTGCTTTCGGTTTTCGTTTATAAAGAGGTGCGGCTGAGAGAAATTCCGGAGATATTGCTGCATGCGGCGATTACCACGGCTGTGGTGATGCTGTTGATTGCCACGTCCATGGCGATGAGCTGGTTTCTGGCGAGGCAGAATGTGCCGCAGGATGTCAGTGCGTTTTTGCTGGGGCTTAGTGATAATAAATTCGTAGTTCTGTTGATTATTAATGCACTGCTTTTAGCGGTGGGGACGTTTATGGATATGACGCCGGCGGTATTGATTTTTACACCAATCTTTCTGCCGATTGTCAAGACGTTTGGGATGAGTCCACTGCATTTCGGTATTATTATGATCATGAATCTGTGTATCGGGTTGTGTACGCCGCCGGTGGGGACGTGCCTGTTTTTGGGATGCGGGATCGCCGAGACGACCGTCACGAAGATCATGCGGCATATTCTGCCTTTTTTTGTCGCGATGATCGTTGTACTTTTGATTTGTACGTATGTTCCGGCATTGTCTTTGACTTTGCCGAAATGGCTGGGATTATTAAAATAACTTGAAAGGATTTTAAATGAATGATCGATTTACACCTCGAATGGTAATTGTGATGTTGTTTGTCACTGGTTTGTTAATGACGGCGGCCGGATCGACGATTCGCAAAATCGAACAGGATGAGTTTGTCGGTTTTGAACTGACCGGTGATGTGTCAGCGAAACCGGTTGCACTCAAAGGCACATCAAAGGACTTCGGGGGCATTTTCTTTAAGACGCGTTACGGTAAGACATGGCTCACAGGTGAACCGTTCGAGAAGGTGTGTGCCGAAAGCATTTATTTGGGCAAGTGGCGATTTGAACACGATCAGATTGTGGTCGTTTCGATTATTGCGAATGAAAACGATTTTGAGGTTTCTTTGAGCGGCGAACGGGGGCCGGAAATTCTCGAGTGGGGTTTTAATATCCCGGCCGAGTCGGACGAGTTTTTCACCGGTCTCTTCGAGCGGACGGTGGACGGCGACCAGAAGGAATCCTGGGCCGAGGGGATCGATGTCGAGATGGATCTTCGCGGCCAGACGGTCGATATGCTCATTAAGCCCACACTGTCGATGTATGCGCCGTTTTATGTGTCATCGCGTTGTTATGGGGTATTTGTATATGGGACATGGCCGGGACACTATGACCTTTGTAAATCACAGGATAATCTGGTGCAGATTCGTTTTGAGGGGCCGAATTTGAATTTTAAGATTTATACCGCTTCATCGGTCATTGATATTGTTAAGCGGCACTGTCTGGAGGCGGGGCCGCCGATCTGTCCGCCGAAATGGGCATTCGGCTGTTGGCGATGGAGAGATGATCACACCCAGCGAGAAAGCTATTATGACGGAACAAAAGTATCGGCTCCTTACAACAGCGAAGTGGTTGAAGATATCCTGATGATGCAGGCGCTGGATATCCCCTGCAGTGTGTATTGGGTGGATCGGCCATGGGCAAAAGGGCCGTTCGGATACGATGATTTCGAATGGGATACGGATCGCCTGCCGAATCCGCAGAGGATGATTCGGTGGCTTACCGACAAAGATATCCAATTTCTTTTGTGGATTGCGCCTTGGGTGATGAATGATATGGCTAATACGGCGGTCGAAAAAGGGTATAATCTGGCTGGTCAGAAAAATTGGCCGTGGTCGAATACCGGCCGCAAGGGGGTTCTGATCGACTTCACCAATCCGGATGCTCGACAGTGGTGGCAGCAGCAAGGCCTTGCCAAAGTGCTTAAGGAGGGGGTCAAAGGATTTAAGCTCGACCGGGCCGAAGAGGTCGTTCCCGAAACGCGCGGTGCGAAGGCGTGGGACGGCCGTACTACGCGCGAGACACGCAATGATTATCCAGTGCAGTATGTTCGGGCAACCTATGAAATATGTAAAGAAATTCACGGCGATGATTTTGTGCTGATGCCGCGGGCCGGTTACACCGGATCGAGCCGCTATGGGGCGTTCTGGGGCGGTGATATTGGCTCGCCGCCTGAGGCGTTGCGGACGGCCATTATCGCGCAGCTTCGTTGCAGTATTATGGGCTATCCGCTCTGGGGCAGCGATACCGGCGGGTACTGGCAGGGCGATCTGGATCGCGAGGTATGTGCTCGATGGCTGGCGTTTAGCTGCTTTTCGCCGATCATGGAGGTTGGCCCGACCGAAGATCGCGGCTTTTGGGATATGAAAAAAGAGCCTCATTACGATACCGAACTGATTGCGATATGGCGGCTGTATGCCAAGATTCACACCCGGTTAATCGATTATTCCTATGCCTGTGCGAAAGAGGCTCATCAAACCGGTATGCCGATCGCTCGCCCACTGTTTTTGATGTATCCGGAGCAGAAACAGGCATGGCAGGACTGGCAGACGTTTCAGTACGGGCCGGATATTCTGGTCAGCGCGATCTGGGAAAAAGAAAAATCGCAGCATTCGCTTTATCTGCCGAAAGGCCCAACATGGATCGATGCATGGACCGGTCAAACGATTGAGGGCGGCCGTATGATTACCGTCGATACCCCGCTGTACAAGATACCAATTTTTATTCGCGAAGGTGCAGATGTCGATTTAGGTGATTTAAAACAATGTTATCGGCAATCACTTGAGAAAGCCAGTACGAAACCTGATTTAGAACTGCTTGAGCAAAAGGAATTTGGATTACTGAAATGAAAACAAGATACTATATTCTACCGCTTATGATTTTTCTGTTTGGTTGTGTCACTGAGCATCACGAACCGCAATCCATAGCATTGAGGAATGACGATATGTCCGCCAAGGAACCTGTACGCATTGTTTTTGAGATCACCCCCAGAGAACAGGATGAGCCGTTGATGCAGTGGCTCAATGACAAACAATGGTGCTGGGGGATTGAGGTCTTGCCAACGCTTTCTGGGCAAGAGATCAGAAAGCTTAGAAATAACAACGGGAATGTTATTCTTCACATGCATGCCAATGCCGATGTACGTAAACGTCATAACGAATACAAAGGCCGCCCGATCCCCGATGTCAATGAAGTACTTGGAAAACATATCGAGGCAGCAGATGGTGATATGAGCAAGATTATCTGGCTGGGTCTGATTGAAAATGACTCTTCCGGTGTCGGCCATTCGCAGGAATTGATGCGGGCGAAACCAAAAACGTACCCCGAGGCGTTAAACCTGATTGAGACGCATCTGGCTAAAGCAAAAGAAACCGTTGATCAATTTCCCGGTGTAACCTATTGGGGGTTGTGCGGATTTGCTACGGCGACACACCAGTTCGCGGATTCGGGGGTTGATTGTGTGATTGTCGAGCGGACGAACGACGATGTGGATGACTTGCAGACCGGAATCGCTTTTTGCCGGGGGGCGGCCCGTCAATATAACTGTGAATGGGGTGTTGATTTTTCACTATGGTGGGGACCCATTTACGGCTGCATCCAGAATCTGCCGTTTTCGTATCATAAACGCAATATGTACCTGTCGTATTTTTCCGGAGCCCGAACATTTCGAATTGAAGGCGGTCACTTGTTTTGGGATGCGGGCCAAGAGAAATTAACGAATATTGCCTCTTTGCTGGATGAATTTGGGCAGTTCTGCATGAACATCGAAGCCGGCCGGCCGCAAGTCCCGGCGGCTGTGATGCTGCCGCATGATCATGGATGGATGACGCCGCCGTATTGGCGAACGACGCATGAAGCATGGAATTACGCACGCCTGCCGTATCGCCAGGGGCACAAAGGCATCGACGGTTTCTTCGGGCAGGCGTTTCCCGGCAGCAATTTCGAGATGCAGCCGTTTGCGTTCGGGACCTATCCGCACAACGATCCGCCCGCCAGTCCCTTTGCGTTATCGTGTGTTACCAAAGAATTTGCTCCTTCCCCTGAAGATGTTTTTTATGCCGAAGTGCCGATCCCGTTTGGCAAATACCCTGATCGTGATACCGCTCGCCGTGACATGGAAGATAATCTGATCGAGCCGGCGCCATACCGACCCTTAGGGGATTGCCGGTGGGGGGATATCTTCGATGTCCTGACCGATCGGGTCGATGGCAATGTTCTTAAAAAATATAAGGTGCTGATCCTGTTGGGGCAGATTCGTCTGACCGAAGCGCTGAAAGCCGATTTGAAAGCATATGTCAATCAGGGCGGTCAACTCGTTTGTGCGGCCGGGGTCATCGGACCGGATGACAGTGACTTGACCGGCCTTGAGTTGATCGGAGAAATCCGTGTCGGCCGCCAGTGGCAGTGGGGCGATCAAGCCAAAACGACAGCGCATTTTATTTATGTGCCTTCTCAGATTCAACATGAGGATTCTGCCTCGATCCTTGCTCAGGTTGATAATTATCCGGTTGTGGTTCAAAACACAATCGGCAAAGGCCGAGTTTATACCTGTCTGGTGCCGTGGTTTGAAGGAGAAAACTGCAGACTCGCCGGTGCCGCATTGCGATTAATGGATGAGGTTATTAAGCCCGTTCAGCCGGTTGTTGTTGAGGGTCCCCCGGCCCAGTGGCTGAGCAGCGAAACAGAGAATTCATATACCGTGGTTATTGCCAATCACAGTCCGTCTGAATGGGCTGGCAAAATCATCGTTCGATCACCGCTGGAAAAATTCGACCGGTGTACGGAATTATTGACTGGGCGAAATGTAAGCTATAAACGAAAAAATCAAAATGTTGAAGCCGAAGTAAATATCGACCCATACGATCTGGCGATCCTTCGCTGGGAAAGGTAGAGATGGTTCAAACAGAATATATTGAAATTTCAACTAAAGGAAATACTCAGATCCTTGATATCACATCCGATGTCCAAAATGCGGTCTCGAAATCGAAGATCACCAGCGGCGCTGTGGTCGTTTTGAATATCGGTTCGACCGCGGCGATTACCACCACCGAGGCCGAACCGGGCCTGGTCAATTATGATATCAAATCACTGTTTGAAAAGATCGCGCCGGAGAACGGCCACTACGAGCATGAGAAGACATGGCACGATGACAACGGCCATTCCCATGTCCGTGCGACGCTGTTGGGTCCCAGTCTAACCGTTCCGTTTACCGACGGGCAGCTATTGCTGGGGACATGGCAGCAGATCATTCTGGTCGATTTCGACACCCGCGGACGCAAGCGAAAAATCGTCTGCCAGATTATCGGCGAATAAGTTTATAGCGAAAGCTATTTCACTGTTTGCTGCAATTCGGCCAGATTCGGGCGATTCTTTGCCCGTGCCAATGACTCTTTATAGCGCTTATTAAGATCACCGAGATCGATATCTGCGCCTTTTCGAATAAAGATCGGGATCTTATACACCGGTGTCTCGATGGTTACCGTTTGGCCGCCGGGGTATTCTTTTTTATCCCATGCGTCGATCCATGTCCGGCCTTTCGGAAGGTAAACGGGATGTTGCCTTACGCCGAGCTTCCAGATCGCACTGACCAGAATATCCGGCCCGTAT
Organism: uncultured Pirellulales bacterium; assembly: GCA_964517795.1. GTDB lineage: Bacteria > Planctomycetota > Phycisphaerae > Sedimentisphaerales > Anaerobacaceae > CAZFDE01. The sequence continues at coordinate 20,471 of CAZFDE010000022.1, forward strand.
TGGAACGTCTGCCAATCCTGCCAGGCCTGTTTCTGTTCGGGATACATCAAAAACAGCGGCCGGGCGATCGGCATACCGGTTTCGCGGGCTTCTTTCGCGCAGGCATAGGTGTAATCCATCAACTCGGTGTGCAGTTTGGCATAAAGCCGCCAGGTGGCCAGCAGTATTTCATTGTAATGCGGTTCATTATTTTCTTTGGTAACGATATTCCAAAGACCTTTGTTTTTGGTCGGCCCGACTTCCATAATCGGTGAAAAACAGCTAAACGCCAGCCATCGAGCGGCCGTATCTTCGTGCGGACTCGGACCGCCGTAACCACAGGTGTCGCTGCCCCATAACGGGTAGCCGATAATCGCACTGCGAAGCTGGGCGATAATCGCACAGCGCAGGCCTTCCGGATTGGCTCGAATATCGCCGCCCCAGAATGTGGCATAACGGCTGGAACCGGGGTAGCCGGCGCGCGGCAGCAGCACAAAATCATCGCCGTGGATTTCTTTGCAGATTTCATAGGTTGCCCGCACGTACTGAACCGGATAGTCATTGCGCGTTTCGCGCGTGGTTCGCCCGTCCCATGTTTTCGCATCGCGCGTTTCAGGTACGATTTCCTCGGCCCGGTCGAGCTTGAAGCCTTTGACGCCGACATTCAGGACCTTAGCCAGACCCTCCTGCTGCCACCATTTTTTGGCCTGAGGATTTGTAAAATCGATTAAATAACGATGATAGGTTTTTTTCCAGGGTTTCTGGGCTTTCACGTTATAGCCTTTTTCAACCGCCTCATCGGCCATATCTCCCATTACCCAGGGTGCGATCCACAGCAGAAAACGAACATCTTTCGATTCGAGCCACTGAATCATTTTCACCGGATTGGGCAATCGTTCGGTATCCCATTCAAAATCGTCATACCCATAATCGCCTTTGGCCCATGGCCGATCCACCCAATAGACGCTGCAGGGGATATCCAGGGCTTGCATCATCAGGATATCTTCGACGACTTCACTGTTGTAAGGGGCCGTGACTTTCGTGCCGTCGTAATACGTTTTCCGCTGAGTATGATCATTTCGCCATCGCCAGCAGCCGAATACCCATTTCGGCGGCAGTATCGTCGGGCCGGCTTCGAGGCTGAATCCCTGCACAATTTTTGCCGGGCTTTTGGAGGTGTAAAGTTTCATCGAAAGTGTCGGTCCTTCGAAGGACACCTGGACTTTGTCACTGATTGATTTACACAGGTCATAAAAACCGGGCCATGTTCCCTTGACGGCCAGACCATAACCGCGGGATGAAATATAGAAGGGGGCATACAATGAAACCGTGTGCTTGAGCATCATTTCAACGATTTGGCCGCGAAGGTCCATCGCTACGTCGATCCCCTCGGCCCACGATTTTTTTTGTTCCCCATCCACGGTCCGTTCAAGCAGGCCGGTAAAATATTCATCTTTCATGGCATCCAAAGCAAAACCCCATTTGAGAATCTCGGCGCCGTTATCTGCGCTGAAGCGGATCAGGTAATCGGTGTTGTTCTGGATGATACTGGCGGTAATGATTTGATCCTGGTCGCATCGCCATTTGGCATAGAAGCAGCCGTCTTTTTCGATGGTATAAAAGGGATTGCCTTTGAGCCAGGTTTTGCCCATTCGCGTTTCGAAATAAATAGCCCCTTGACCGGTATTTGGTGAACATATGCTCAGCGGTTTCGCTAATTCAGAATTTTCAAATGTAAAGCCGACATAGTGCTGCGGCCCGGTTAAGGTTATTTTGACCTGGGCCAGAAGAATTGTCGGCAGCATCAGTGACAGTAAGCATGCAATCTGCCATTTTGTTTTCATGTGAATCATCCTTTCCTGAAAATGTATGTTTATGGAACCATCCATTCATATAAATCCCGACTACGTGCCAGTCCGAGCCGATTATCGCCGCGCCGGGCGTGGGATTCGCCTTCGGTTCGCCCGGCATAGAGGCAATAGAAATAGCCGTCATATTTGCGCCAATCGGCAATGAACGCCGCATTGGAATCGTTGTTCGTGTTAAACCGTTCGGCGGGCATCTTGAGCTTGCGTCCGTTCGTCCAGGTTAGCCAGTGTTCGTCTTGGATGCCGTTTTCTTTCATATAATACAGATATAGGCCATGTGGTTGATAATCGGTCGAAATCAGCATCCACTGGTCGTCGATATGGAGAAACTGAAAGTTTTCATGATGATCGTTTAACGTTTTGTCGGCCTGTCCAAGCAGTCGAGGATAACCGTCGCCGATATATTCAAAGGGGCCATCTAAATTTTTTGCGACTGCGATTCGAGCGCGATGCGGCCGGCCTTCTTTCCAAACCAGGTAGAATTTGTCATTGGTAAAAACGATCGCCGCGTCGATTCCGCGTTTGGGCCTGCCGTTTTGATCAACCGTCACATTACGGCCAAGAGGAATGTCGTGCCGCCAGTGTTCGAGGTCTTTGGATTCGGCGTAAAACAGTTGATTGACTTTGCCTTTTTTGTCTCCCCATGAGTTGTAGGTCAGGTAATAGGTATCGCCGACCCGGGTGATATTCGGCGAGCACATGCCGATCCACCCTTCAGTGCGGCCGTCCCAGTTGAACAGCAGGTCGGAAAATGACAGAAAGTCTTTTGTTTTGACGCCGACGACGTGACTGCGTTCGCGGCCGCGATCGTAATAAAAAGCTGAAAAGAACAGGTAAAACGTTCCATCCTTGTAGTACATGCAGGCATCTTTGGTGCTCCAACCCGGGCGGGAATAAAACGGATTCTTTAATTTCTGCCACGGGATAAAGTCATTCTCATTGCCTGCAGGGCATGATGCCCCAAGCAGAACCACAAACAGGATAATCGCAAAAATCATTTTCATAACCAAATGATCCTTAATTTGGTGGAGCCGACCAGTTGATCAAATCTTTGGATCGCGCTAATGCCAGTTTATTGTTGCCCCGGCCCGCGTGGGTTTTGGAATGAGTTTTGCCGGCATAAAGCAGATAATAATATCCATCGTATTCTCGCCAGTCAGCCAGATAGGCCGCATTGGCAGGATGTTTTGTATTGAAAGCTTCGACAGGAACTTTCAGCCGAAAACCTTCCGTCCACGTCAGCCAGTTTTGATCAACTTTCGGGTCCCCGCTGATGCGGTACAGATACGGTTCGTGCGGGCTGTAATCGGTCGATAGAATATGCCACGTCCCGTCAATTTTCAAAAATTCCCAGTTCTCGTGCTTGAGGCCGTTTTCCTTGCCGTCTTTCATGAGAAAATGGACATAGCCGTCGCCGACATGTTCAAATTTACCGTCGAGTGATTCACCCGTCGCCAGCCGATTCACTTTGATTTTCTTGCCGTCAACGATCCAGTCCTGCCAAATGATATAATACTTGCCGTTGTCATAGGCCAGGGCGATATCGATCAGGCTTTTACCTCGTGTCAGATTTTCGGCGATCGGGTTGGGTCCATCCCAGTTTTCAAGATCTTTTGACGTGGCATAAAAAAGCTGGTTAAACCGCCCATTGGGATGTTCGTGTCCCCATGAATTAAAGGTCAGGATATATTCACCTTTGACTTTGGAAATATTGGGTGAGCACATGCCGGTCCAGCCCTGGTCGCGACCGTCCCAGATGAACATCGGTTCTGAAAATGTTTTGAAATCTTTGGTTTTGATTCCCACGACATGGCTGCGTACTTTGTCGCGTTCTGTGTAAAAGGCCGAAAAAAACAAATAGAACGTGTCATTTTTATATTCCATACAGGCATCTTTGGTCGAGGCATCCTGATAGACATAAATGGGATTTTTCAGGTTTTGCCAGTCAATAAAAAGCCCACCGGTGCATTTACATATTCTGCCGCAGCCCGTTAAAAAAGACAATGCAACAATCACACAAAAGCTCAATCGCTTCATATAAGTCTCCTGTCAATATTGAGTTCGCATTACACACAAGCCAGCATACCGCCGTCAACATAAAGAATATGGCCATTGACATAATCAGAGGCCTGCGAGGCAAGAAAAATCGCAGCGCCGATTAACTCTTCGGGTTTGCCCCAACGGTTGGCGGGTGTACGGCTGCACAGCCATGCATTAAACTTTTCATCTTCCACCAGCGGTTTGGTTAAGTCGGTGATAAAATATCCCGGGCCAATACCATTGGTCTGGATATTGTATTTGCCCCATTCGGTTGCCATGGCTTTAGTCAGCATTTTCAGTCCGCCTTTTGATGCCGCATACGGAGCGATGGTGGGGCGGCCGAGTTCACTTTGCATCGAACAGATATTGACGATCTTGCCTTTTTTTCGTTCGATCATTGATTTGACAACAGACTGGGTAACCACAAACGCACTAGTCAGATTTGTTTTCAATAATTTATCCCAGTTCTCCTGATCAAAATCTTCCAGCGGGCCGCGGATCTGAATGCCGGCATTATTGACAAGGATATCGATCGGTCCGATTTCGTTTTGGATTTTGGTGATTTGTGCACCAACCTGATCGGGATCGGTTACATCGAAAGAATATCCGTGACAATCCACCTGATCTTTTTTTATATCCGAAACCGCGTTTTCAAGCGTCTCGGCATTTCTGCCATTCAGGATAACCGTTGCACCGGCCTGACCTAAGCCTTTAGCAATAGTAAAACCCAATCCGCGGCTCGAGCCGGTAATCAACGCGATTTTATTCTTTAGACCGAATAGTTCGTCAAGCATATCGATATCCTTTTATCACGACTTCTGTTTGAATTTGTCTCTCATGGCTCCGATTCCCGGGATGGCATCCATCAGGTGGCGGTATTCTTCTTTGAAATTTTGGATCAGCGATCGCTGGGATTTGCCGACCAGAATGGTAAAGATGTATTCCTGATGCCCGGGCGAAGTTACGGTCGGATGAAATCCTTTTTCGATAATCACGGTATCGCCGCTTTTCGTTCGATAGGCGACTTCGGAGCCATCCGGTTGAAAGATGAACTGGCCGCCGAACCCGTTCTCAGGATTAAACTGGTAATAATAAACCTCCTGAAAATTGGTTTCGTCAAATTCATTTTGGCTGCCGGTATCCTCATCGTGTTTGTGCGGGGGGTAGCCCGACCAGCAGCCGCCGTCACAATACAGTTCGCTGACCAGCAGATTGCCGGCCCGTCCGGCCGCATTATGGCCGAGGATATGGAAAATTCGGCGGCGACTGTGCGTTTCCGGCGATCCAACATCGACCATTTCGACCTCATCCGGTGTGATACGGAACGGCTTATATTCCTTTTCGCAAATCCCTCCGGCAATCGCGATGGTACAATCCTGATTGGCGGAAACCATGACCTTGGCGTCGATGGGGGCATAGACCGAATCCGCTTTGCCGCTCCAGATATCATCACGATGACCAATATCATCGAAGGTTTCATCGTTAACATTGATTGAGCAGTTGCCATTAAGAACAACGTAAACGGATTCATAGCCATTGAGCTGATTGAGATACGTCTGATTTCGTTTCAGTTTGACAATATTAAAATAGATCATTGACACAAGCGGATGATTGACATCAATAATCGGGTGATTTTGGTTATCATATTGTCGAATGATATCCGGCATCGTAACTCCCTTCAAATAATAAAGTTATCCTTGCAATAAATAAATTCCTCATGTCCTGAGGCATTTTAGCATCTCCTTTGGCATCCTGCAAGTATTTTTTATTGAGCCGGTAAAAAGTGGTTTGGAATGGCAGTCGAGAGAGCCGGCACGAACAGGCATAACAGTAATATTGCGATTAATGTCAAGATAAATGGCAGACAATATTTGACTGTTTCATCATAGGGTGTTTTGGCGATGCTTGTCGCGACGAAAAGCAGGACTGCCACCGGCGGGGTAGTGGCTCCGATCTGGGTGGCAAAAACCATCAACAATCCGATATGATAGGGATTGAATCCAAAGGTCTTGGCAATATATCCAATCACCGGAATCATGATGACCAGAACCGCTAACGACTCGATAAACATTGTCAGTATCATCATGGTGATAATCAGGATCATCAGGACAATGACCGGCGTGTCGGAAATTTGCAGGATCGTATTGAGAACAATATCGTTAAAGTCAAGGTAGGTCAGCAGCCACCCCAATGCGCCAGCCGCCCCGATAATGCCGACGACCATAGTTGTTGTGATTGCCGAATTGATCAGGATTTTTGGCAGATCGCGCAGCTTGATCGAGCGATACACAAAAAAAGAAACAATAAATGCATAAAAACAGGCAACGACTCCCGCCTCCGTGGCGGTAAAGACACCGGATAGAATGCCGCCGAGAATGATAATCGGTGCCAGCAGGGCGACCCATACATGCCGCAGCGATTTGAGAACGACTTTAAAATTGAATTTGCCTGTGGTTTTGCGCAGTTCGGGAAAACCGGGCAAAAACGAATGCAGGTAAATCGTAAACATCAATGCAAGACCGATCAGGATGCCCGGGATAATCCCTGCCAAAAACAGCCCGCCAATCGATATACCTGACATCGCGCCATAGACAATCATGGTCATAGACGGCGGGATAATGGGGCCGATGACACCGCCGGTCGCTAAAAGTGAGGCTGCAAATCCGCCTTTGTATCCGCGTTCTTTCATAGCCGGGATCAGGATCGATCCGATTGCGACAGTGGCGGCTGTCGATGATCCGGAGACATTGGCAAAAACGATATTGGAAAGAACCGATGCATGTCCCAGTCCGCCGCGCATGTGGCCGACGACCTTTTCGGCAAACTCGACCATTTTTTTACTCAGCCCGCCTTTGCTCATGATTTCACCGGCCAGGATAAAATACGGCATAGCCAGCAGGCTGAACGAGTCGAGCATCGTGAACATCTTCTGCGGGAAAAACGCCGGGTTTAACTCATTCATCATGATCCCGGCTAGTCCGACCAACGCGATTGCCAGCAGTACCGGAGCACCTAAAAAGATAAACAACAGCAGGATGATAAACAGGGCGGCTAACACGGTTTCGCCTCCGGATGATTTGAGGTTTTAAATTTACGGATTAGATGTTCAGTAATTTTGCGAAGGGCCATCAGCGATAGATACCCGCCGCCGATAATCATGCATAAATACACCCAGTCCATTCGAAGTCCCAGTCCGGGACTGGTCTGGTTTTGGGCGATCTGCATAATACGGCCGGTATAATAGAGCATAACGATCCCCAATCCCAGCCATAATAAATCAATAAGGATATCGAGTATAAAGCGGATGTTTTTGGGAAATTTGTTATAGATCACTTTCATGCCGATGTGAGCATCGCGCTTGTACCCTAAGGGGATCGCTAAGAAAATAATCCAGATATGCATGAATTTCTGCGCTTCTTCGCTCCAACTGAGCGATTGGCCCAATGCATATCGATTGAAGACCTGCATCCCGCCGATAATGACCATGGCGAAGAAAGTAATGGTAATCATCGCTTCAATCGCTCGGTCAAGCCATTTGAATATGATCGTTAAGGCGGATTTCAACATCTTCATTTCGTAAAAGATCAATATCGAATCAGCGCTGCGATCGAATCATTTGCAGCAGATTCTGTGCATTGACGTCTTCGGCCAGCCGGTCCTGGATGGCCTTCGCGTTTTCTTTGAACATAGCGGTGTCGATGGGATTGACGACCATGCCCTTTTCTTTCAAGAATTCAAAGGCTTCCGCTTCACGCAAGGGAGCCAGTGATCGCTGGACATCCCGTGCAAAAATTGCAGCCTCATGAACGACTTTCTTTTCATCGTCGGTTAGTTCATCCCATTCGGCCTTGGAATAGACAAAGACCAGCGGACCGAATAAATGTCGTGTCAGGGCGATATAATCGGCAACTTCATAGAACTTGTCTGCCTTCACCACGGCAGCACTGTGCTCGAAGCCGTCCAGTACGCCGGTTTGCATGGACGTATAAACCTCGCCAAACGCCATCGGAGTTGCGTTGACCCCCATTGCATTGAGGGCTTCGACATAGATCGGAGTCTGGATTGTACGGATTTTGAGGCCTTTCAGATCTTCGGGTGTTTTGACTTCTTTGTCGGCCGTTATGATATTACGATATCCCCAACTATCCATCCATGCCAGTACTTTAAATCCCTGCTGTTCGAGTTGCTGGGCTAATTGTCGGCCGACTTTACCATCGAGGACGCGGTGGACGTGTTCGTAGTCTTGCCACAAAAACGGCAGGTCCAGAACGCTGATCTGCGCTATAAAATTATTCAGGATCGCGGTGCCGCTAATCACACAGGAAGCACCGCCGCCAAGTTGGATTCCTTCGTAGATATCCCGCTCCTGCCCCAGCGCATTGGACGCATATATCTTAACCTCGAGTGTATCGCTGCGGTCTTGGATGTATTTCTGAAATATCCATGCGGCCGTATGAATCTCCGAGGACAGGTCCGCCTGATGGCTGTGGGATAATTTGATAACTTTTTTCTTTGTTGTTGTTCCCTCACCCGGGGACGTTTCTCTGCAGCCGCCTGTAATTCCCAGGATAACGAAACAAAATAACAGTAAAAACCATTTTAAATTCCGCATTATAATTCTCCTTCTGTCAAGCATTATAGGTGTAATTTTATGAATATCAATCTTTTAAAAATATTCGGCGGCATATTTGATGATTGGCCTTGAGAATCTCTCTCCGTCGGTGTATAACCTCATCCATGACGATAACAAAGAGAATGACTTCGGCTTGAAATATGATAGCGCAATATCCTTATGACATAACCGTCACCAATGCAGCGGACAATCGATCTTGCCGCATTACACTGAACCGGCAGATTCGCTATGTTAAAGGTGTCCGTGTTGTTTATGAGGGCCGTTGGCAGGGCCGTCCGGTGATCGTCAAGCAGTTTCTGCATCCGATCAAAGGCAAACGCCATGTGGACCGTGAATGGCGAAACAGCCGCAGGATGATCGAAAAACAGATCGTCACACCACAGCCGCTGTTTTTTGGAAAAGCGCAAGATCAAACATGGGTTGTGATTAACGAACAAATACCGGCCGCCGAGAATCTTTTTGAGTTATTTGAGCAGTCGGATCACCTTGTCCAATCACAAATCTTAAATGATCTGGCCGATGTGCTGGCCGCGATGCATAAGAACGGGGTATTGCATAACGATTTTCATCTGGGTAATTTTTTACGCTCTCAAGGGGAAATCTATGTCCTTGATCCGGCTGACGCGGTGTTTCACCAAGAGGCTGTTTCAAAAAAAGCGGTTTTGGCCCAACTGGCCGCTTTGATCCATCCAATTACAGGTAACCGGATCGATCAACAGAGAAAATCACTGATCGAACATTATTATATAGCGCGACAATGGCAGATGAATCTGGAAGATGTCGAAGCGATCTACAAAAATTTGCATCAGCATAAAAAAAAGCTTATTCGCCGTGAACTCAAAAAAGCCATGCGAACCAGCCGCCGGTTCGTGAAAATAAAAAAATCAAATACAGCCGGTGTCTTCGACAAAACGTTTCTGCCCCATGACCAGATCGAGGAATTTATCGAAGCGATTGATTCGAATGCCAGGTCGGGCGAAATTCTCAAAGAGGGCAACACGTGTTTGGTGTCCCGGATGGATTTAAATGGTCGTTCGATCGTGATCAAGCGATATAATCACCTGGGATTATTTCATTCCCTGCGTCATACGATCAAAGGCAGCCGGGCACGCCATTGCTGGCTCAATAGTCATCGATTAAAAGTGATCGGTATAAACATTCCCCACCCGTTGGGATTTATTGAAGTCCGGCGGATGGGTATTCTCTGGACATCGTATTTTATCTGTGAATACGCGGCAGGCAAATCGCTCTATTATCATCTTGCAGATGGAGATATGGATGATGAGCGACGGTCACAGGTTATTACACACGTGAAAGAATCGCTGGCGGATATGAACCGTTTCAGAACGACACACAACGACCTCAAGCCGACAAATATCATGATCCATGATACCGATATCTGTTTATTGGATATCGATGCGGTCAAACACCATCATCTAAAATGGTTTGCGACACTCAAATATCGCCGTAGTCTGGATTATTTCAAGTGGCGGCTGTCATCCATCCAGTGACGCATCGGCAAGTAATTCCCGGACCACGGGCATTTTGAGGATTTTCTGGCGCAACCGGTTGGATTTGCGGATCGTGCGTTTGCGAAGATTGAATTCATTGGGATTAGCGGCCATGGTTAGATGGGCCAAATGCATCATGTATTGTTTCATTGTTTTCTGGGGCAACTCAACAGTTTTGTAGCCTCTGTCCAGCAGTTCAAGATAAAGCTTGTGGCCCGCTGTCAGGCCGATATCGCGGCCGGTCAGAAAATTCAGTTTTTGCTGTTTCAGGATGTCTGTGCGATAAATCCCGCAAATCGTCCGGTTGTAGTATCGCTGTTTGCCTGTGGGGTCCGGTTTGGGAAAAAGCCTTCGCAGACATGTTTTATAGTCCGTCGCTTTTTTTAATATCTCGCGCCATCGCGGCGTCATCTCAATTTTGCCCGAACCGACACAGGCGATCTGCGGATCGTCGTTCAAACAGTCGATCAGATCGGCCAGCCAGTCATCGCGATGAATAATAACGTCGGAATGCAGCGACACGAAAAATTCGGTTTGGCAGTGCTGCAGGCCAAGATTTAAGCCGTGACTATGCGAATACCCGCCGCTTTTATCATTCGAACTGTCCCGCTGCAACAGCCGGATCCACTTGAGGGATTTTAGATAATCCAGTGATTCGTCGTTCGAGCCGTTATCGACCACAATGACTTCATGGGGATAGTGGGTGAACCTGCGAATACTGCGCAGACACAACCGGATCATCTCAAAGGTTTTGTATTGAACAATGCAGATCGTCGCTTTGTTTTTTTCGGTCATCCGCTTGATAGCCGTGAGTCTTTAACGGTCTTTATACATGGATTCGTAATACTGCTGATAATCGCCCGAGACAACATGCTCCAGCCACGTTTTATTGTCGAGATACCATTGGATCGTCTTTTCGATTCCCTCTTCAAAAGTAACGGATGGCTTCCAGCCCAGTTCGTTCATGATCTTACCGGAATCGATCGCATATCGTCGATCGTGCCCGAGCCGGTCGGTTACGTGCTCAATCAGCGATTCGGGTTTATCCACGCGACGGAGGATCAGTTTGACCACTTCCATATTGGTTTTTTCATTGTTGCCGCCGATATTATAAATTTGTCCGGGGCAAGCCTTGGTCAATACCGCCCAGATAGCTGTGCAGTGGTCATAGACATACAGCCAGTCGCGAACCTGCAGGCCGTCGCCGTAAACCGGCAGGGGCTTGTCATTGAGCGCGTTATTGAGCATCAGCGGGATCATTTTTTCCGGGAACTGGTATGGCCCGTAATTATTTGAGCAGCGGGTGATATTCACCGGTACTGCCCAAGTGTGTCCGAAGGCGTGTACCAGGTGGTCGGCCGCAGCTTTGGACGCCGAATAAGGCGAATTGGGACTCAGCGGTGTTGTTTCAGTAAAATACCCCTCCGGTCCTAACGAGCCATAGACTTCATCGGTGGAAACCTGGAGGAACCGGTCGATTTTTTTGTCCCGAGCGGCTTGCAGCAAGGTCAAGGTGCCGGACACATTTGTTTCGATGAAAATTTTGGGACCGGTGATCGATCGGTCCACATGACTTTCGGCGGCGAAATTGACGATTGCTTCGATCTGATGTTCGTCGATCAGGTTCTCAACACGTTCTGCGTCGCAGATATCGCCTTTGACAAATGTATAATTGTCTCTGTCCAAATACCCTTTGAGGTTTTCGAGATTACCGGCATACGTCAATTTGTCCAGATTAATCACATGGTAGTCGCAATGCTCATCCAAAACCATCCGGACAAAATTACTGCCGATAAAGCCGGCCCCGCCTGTTACAAGAATGTTTTTCATGTCTGCCTCAAAAATTCTTCCAGCGGCGCCTGCCACGGCCGGATCGGCTCGGACAGCAGCGGCTTAATCTTGCTGCAGTCGAACCGGCTGTTTAAGGGGCGTGCCGCCGGACTGGTAAAATCACTGGTTTTACAGCCGGATAGTGTAATGGCGATCTGCTTTTTTTCAAATATAAACCGAGCCATCTCCAGGCGGCTGGCATATCCGTCGGCCGCAAAGTGGAACAGGGCCATCGGTTTTTTTTCAATAAAATCGCAGATCGCCTTGGCTGCTTCGTAGGTATGCGTCGGCGAGCCGATCTGGTCATCAACCACTTTTAATTCATTTTTTCCCTGTGCGGCGGCGATGATCTTTTTGGCAAAATTATTGCCGGCCTGACCATAAGTCCACTGAACCCGAATAATTGCATGATCACATCCGGTCTGCCCAAGGCGCTGTTCGCCTTCGTATTTGCTGGCACCATACACACTGATCGGATTGGGGGTATCGGTTTCTTTATAGGGTTGCGATAATTGGCCGTCAAATACAAAATCCGTACTGATGTGGATCACATAACAATTTTTTGATTTAGAAAAGTTGCCCAGCATTTCGACGGCTTCGGCGTTTATTTGGTAAGCGGCTTCTTGCTCGGTCTGCGCCCCATCGACATTGGTATATGCGGCGCAATTGACAATTGTGCTGAATTTGTCGGTGACATCTTTGAGCATGGATTCATCAGTGATATCGAATTCGGGCAAATCAAAGATATGAAAATCGATCTGTTTCTCTCGGCAGCGGCGAGCCAGGTCGGTGCCCAACATGCCTTTACCGCCTAAGATCGCAATCCTCGAATCAGCCATCCTTGCGGGCCCAGTCATACGGGATGTGATTGTCGTGCGGGTGCGTGCGGAATTCATCCGGCTCGCTGTAATTATACATTTGGGAAACGATATTAAGAATATACGCTTCGGTATCGCAAACGCACATCCAGCCATGCTGCACGCCCGGCGGGATCCGCAGCAGACCCGGACAATGCTCGCCGAGATAGATCTGGTTCACGATGCCATGGGTTGGCGACTCTTTGCGATCGTCGTAGAGTCCGACCTTGATCGTCCCTTTAAGGACATAAAAATGGTCGGTCTGTTTTTTGTGGAAATGCCATGCCTTTACGACGCCCGGATAGGTCGTGGTGAAATAAACCTGACCGAATTGCTCGAACCACGGATCGTCGGCCCGCATGATCTCACCCAATCGCCCGCGTTCATCGGGGATGACTTTGGCTCGCCGGGCTGCAACGCCGTCGATCAATGCGCCGCTGCCGTGAATGATCAGCCCTTCATCGGAAAAAACTGTTTTCAGTTCAGCGATCTTTTTGCTCATTGGACAGGCTCCTTAACGACCATGTCGTTCACACGGGTCAGGGATTCAAACGTTCCGGCATCGCTCCACCAGCCTTCTAACAGATCGTATTCGAGTGTACCTTTTTCGATATACGCATTATTGACATCCGTGATTTCAAATTCTCCGCGGCCGGAAGGTTTCAGCGGCCGAATGATATCGAACACCTCACTGTCATAAAAATAGATGCCGGTCACGGCTAAATTGGAAGGGGGCGTCTTTGATTTTTCCACGATACGGACGATCTTATCACCCTGGACTTCGGCAACCCCGAATCGTTGCGGATCGGCAACTTCCTGCAAAAGAATTCGGGCGCCTTTGGATTGTTGGCGAAATTTGTCCGCGTATGGACTTAAATTTGCCTGAAATACATTGTCGCCGAGAATTACGGCGATCGGATTGCCCGCAGCGAAATTTTCCGCCAGTGCCAGTGCCTGGGCGATGCCGCCGGCTTCATCCTGAACCTTATAGGTGAATCGACAGTTAAAATCTTTGCCCGATCCGAGCAGGTTGACCACGTCGCCCATATGCTCGACACCGGTTACGATCAATATCTCCTCTATTCCTGCACCGAGCAATTTTTCGATCGGGTAATAGATCATCGGTTTTTGGCCGACCGGCAGCAGGTGTTTATTGGTTACTTTGGTCAGCGGCATTAGCCGCGAACCTGTGCCGCCTGCCAGGACTACCCCTCTAAGTGCCATATTTGACCTTTCAAAATGAACAATCACATTACTTGGGCCATATTCTAATATCGAGTGAGTTTTGTGTCAACTTTAGGCATGACAAAGACTTTTGACTCCTGCGGCCCACTTGAAAACCGGCAAAAACTCGCGAAATCGAGTAAAAAGTCTTTGCTATCGGTTGATAAAAGGTGTATAAAAATGCCTTTGGGTGCGCCTATATGGCGATAAGATGAGATTTCAGCTTATTTAATCACAAATGAAGACGTTTATGGAGAAAAGGTATTATTATGAAGCGTAAAATGGTTACGATCGACGGCAACACGGCTGTTGCTCATGTCGCACATGTGGTCAGCGAAGTTATTGCAATTTATCCCATCACGCCGAGTTCGCCGATGGGTGAGATGGCAGATGAGAAAAGTGCCCGCGGTGAAACTAATATTTGGGGATCAATTCCCTCTGTAACAGAAATGCAGTCTGAAGCCGGTGCGGCCGGGGCGGTCCATGGCTCTTTGGCCGCCGGTGCATTAACTACGACATTTACCGCGTCGCAGGGATTGCTGTTGATGATCCCGAATATGCATAAAATTGCCGGTGAGTTACTCCCTACCGTGTTTCACGTTTCGGCTCGTTCGCTCGCATGTCAGGCGTTGTCAATTTTTGGCGATCATTCCGATGTCATGAGCTGTCGCAATACCGGATTTGCAATGCTTGGTTCTGCGAATATTCAGGAAGTGATGGATTTGGCGCTGGTGGCTCATCAGGCGACCTTGGAATCCCGTGTTCCGTTCCTGCATTTCTTCGACGGCTTTCGTACCAGTCATGAGATCCAAAAAGTCGAGGAACTGACCATGGAGGATGTCCGCGCCATGATCGACGATGAACCGGTCTTTGCGGCCAAGGCCCGGGCATTAACACCCGATCGGCCGATGATCAGCGGTACCGCCCAGAATCCCGATGTCTATTTCCAGGGTCGCGAAACGGTCAATAAATTTTATCAAGCGACACCCGAGATCGTGCAAAAAACAATGGACAAATTTGCTAAAATCGTCGGCAGGCAATACCACTTGTTTGATTATATTGGCGCACCGGATGCCGAAAAAGTCATCATTATCATGGGATCCGGGGCTGACACGGTGCACGAGACGGTTGAGTATCTGACCGGCAGGGGCGAAAAAGTCGGCGTCCTGAAAGTTCGCCTGTTCAGGCCGTTCAGCACAAAACATTTCATCGATGCACTGCCTCAAACGGTCAAAAAAATTGCCGTTCTGGACCGAACCAAAGAGCCCGGTTCGCTCGGTGAGCCTTTATATATAGATGTTCGCACGGCGATCGGGGAGGCCATGTCCGCAAAGCAAACATCATTCGATCAATATCCGCTCGTGATCGGCGGTCGCTATGGCCTTAGCTCCAAAGAGTTTACCCCTGCAATGGTCAAGGCTGTCCTGGATAACCTTGATGCCAAGACACCCAAAAGCGGCTTTACCGTCGGTATCATCGACGATGTAACCCATACCTCGCTCGATGTGGACGAATCGTTCATCATCGAATCCTCGGATATTTATAACGCAATGTTCTACGGCCTTGGCTCGGATGGGACTGTCGGGGCTAACCACAATTCGATCAAGATCATCGGTGAGCAGACTGAAAACAATGCCCAGGGCTATTTTGTGTACGATTCCAAGAAGGCCGGGGCAGTGACGATCTCACACCTGCGTTTCGGCAAAGCCCCGATTCGCAGACCGTATTTGATCTCTGAGGCGGATTTTGTGGCCTGTCATAATCCCAGCTTCCTCGAAAAATACGATATGCTCTATAATGCGAAAGAGGGCGGGATATTCCTGCTGACCAGTATTCATAATAAGGATGAAGTTTGGGATACCCTGCCGAAAGAAGTGCAGCAGCAAATCATTGACAAAAAGCTCAAATTTTATGTCATCGATGCCATTTCGATCGCCCAGGAATTGGGTCTGGGTGCCCGCATCAATGTGATCATGCAGACGGCCTTTTTCAAGATCAGCGATATTATTCCGATCGATATGGCGGTCAAGTATATTAAGGATGCGATTGTGCACTCCTATGGCAGAAAGGGCCAAAAAGTCGTCGATATGAATAATGCTGCGGTCGATGCCGCCTTGGATAAGGTTTATGAAGTAGCGTATCCAGATAAGGTGACCAGCGAGATCTGCATGCCGCCTATCGTTCCGGAAGATGCACCACAGTTTGTCAAGAATGTAACTGCGGAAATTATGGCCCGTCGCGGCGAGAAATTACCCGTGAGCGCGATGCCCTGTGACGGCAAGTTCCCGACAGCGACAACGAAATACGAAAAACGCAATATTGCGGTGAATATCCCGATTTGGCAGCCGGATGTCTGTATCCAGTGCGGCCGGTGTTCCCTGGTTTGTCCGCATGCGACCATTCGCATCAAGGCCTATGATGCCCAAAATCTGGACAAGGCGCCGAAGGATTTCAAGAGCGCCGATGCCAAAGGCAAAGATTTTGCCGGTATGAAATTTACGGTTCAGGTGGCTCCGGAAGATTGCACCGGTTGCGGGGCTTGTGTCGAGTTCTGCCCGGCCCAGGAAAAAGATGCCGATAAACAGCCGACCGGCCGAAAAGCGATCAATATGGATCTCCAGGAACCGCACCGAAATACCGAACGCGAAAACTACGATTTCTTCCTTTCGATCCCCAATACGGATAAAAGCTTGTTCAAGCTCAACAGCTTAAAAGGCAGCCAGCTTGTTCAGCCGTTGTTCGAATATTCCGGCGCTTGTGCCGGTTGCGGCGAAACGCCTTATGTGAAGCTCTTGACTCAGCTTTTTGGTGATCGCGCGATGATCGGTAACGCGACCGGTTGTTCGTCGATCTACGGCGGCAATCTGCCGACAACACCGTACTGTCAGCGTGAAGACGGCCGAGGTCCGACCTGGAGTAACAGCCTTTTCGAGGATAATGCTGAATTTGCGATGGGC
>CAZFDE010000023.1:0-1868 GCA_964517795.1 uncultured Pirellulales bacterium
ACGCCAGTCAAATTTCGATCGGCCAGGAGAACGGTTTGGCGATCTGGGTTTATGGTGAGACCAAGAGCTTTGAATGGCACCAGGAGCATCCGAATTATCTTTATGTCAAGGTGATGGACGGGCCGGTTCAGGTCTGGCGGAGGGGCAACGACTATGTTGCCAATTACAGTGCCGCGGCCGCACGGGCAACGCGATTGCCGTTCGGTCATCCGGAGGCCTTTTTCGAGGCGTTCGCCAACAACTACGCTAATTTCGCCGAAACGGTTGGTGCGAAAATGACACGAAGCAAGCCGAATCCGCTGGCGCTGGATTTCCCGAACGTTGATGACGGGCTGCGCGGGATGCTGTTTATCGAGACCGTGCTGGCCAGTGCCAAAAGCAAGCAGAAGTGGACGGCGATGAAGAAATAAACCCGAACTCAAAATCAAGGAGAATCAATCATGGCAAGACCGGTAACACTATTTACAGGACAATGGGCGGATCTGCCGCTGGAGACGCTGGCCGAGAAGGCCGCTTCGTGGGGGTATGATGGATTAGAACTGGCCTGCTGGGGCGATCATATGGATGTTGACAAGGCGGCCGCGGATAAGACATATTGCAAAAAACAAAAAGCGATCCTTGAAAAGCATAACTTGCAGCTTTTCGCAATCAGTCACCACCTTGCGGGACAACTGGTATGCGATCTCAATAACGATGTGCGCTCGGATGGTTTCGCCCCGGCTGATTGTGCCGGTGATGCCGAAAAGAAACGTAAATGGGCGGTTGAAACGATGAAAAACACGGCCAAGGCAGCGAAAAATCTCGGCCTGAAGGTGGTCAACGGTTTTACCGGTTCGAGTATCTGGCATATGCTCTACAGTTTCCCGCCGGTGACCGATCAGATGCTGGATGAGGGATTTGCGTACTTTGCGAAAATGTGGAATCCGATCCTTGATGTGTTCGATCAATGCGGTGTCAGGTTCGCACTGGAAGTACACCCGACGGAAATCGCATTTGATATTCATACCGCCAAACGGGCACTGGCCGCGGTCGATCATCGCGAAGCCTTCGGGTTCAACTTCGATCCGAGCCACCTGCACTGGCAGATGGTCGATCCGGTCTGTTTCCTGCGGGAATTTTCCGACCGTATCTATCATGTCCACATGAAAGATGCGGCCGTTCAGCTTGACGGCAAAAACGGAATTCTCGCTTCACATTTGAATTTTGGCGATCCGCGTCGGGGCTGGGATTTTCGATCACTGGGTCACGGCGGCGTTGATTTCGAGGAGATCATTCGCACATTGAACCACATCGGTTATCAGGGCCCGCTGTCGGTGGAATGGGAAGATTGCGGGATGGACCGCGAGCATGGGGCACAGGAAGCCTGTGAATTCGTCAAGACGGTTGATTTTACACCGTCAAACGTCGCATTTGATGCGGCCTTCGATAAATAATGGGATGGTTTAGATGTACAGCAGATTTAAAAAGGTGATATGGATAATGTGTCTGGGATTGAGTTGTCTATTGCTGGTTGGTTGTTCGGGCGACAATGCGATTTCGCAAAAATGTGATTCCACCGGTTGGCCGCTGGCGGTTCAGGCGTGGACATTCCATAGATTTACACTGTATGAAACGATCGATAAGGCCGCAGCGTTGAATCTTAAATATATCGAGGCCTATCCCGGCCAGATTCTCAGTAAAGATGAACCCGACACAAAAGTCGGGCAGATGAGCGCCGAGCAGATCGAGCTGTTGAAAAACAAACTCAAAGACTGCGGCATCCGGATGGTTCAGTATGGTGTGGTGAATCTGCCGAACGATCCGGTTAAATGGCGGGCGGTTTTCGACTTTGCAAAAACGATGGGCGTGCAAACGATATTGATCGAACC
>CAZFDE010000023.1:1968-35160 GCA_964517795.1 uncultured Pirellulales bacterium
AAGGCGGATGTAAGAGGGATTCTCGCGGTTCTTAAACGAGCCGGTTATCAGGGATTTATTACAATCGAGTACGAATATAACTGGGACAACTCGATGCCGGATATCCGCCAGTGTATCCAGGCGTATCAAAAACTAATGAGTGATTTGTGAAACGATATAAAAAAATGAAACAATCGACTGCATTAACACGACGTGATTTTATCAAGGCAGCCGGTACCTTCGGTGCAGCGATGATGCTGCCGACGATTATACCGTCGGCTGTTTTCGGGCGACGCATTGTTGCGCCATCGGAGAAAATTACGGTGGGGATTATCGGCAGCGGGCCAATGGGCCAGAACAATATGCGGTCATTTTTCAATCAGTCCGATGCCCGTGTCATTGCCGTTTGTGATGTCGATACCCGTCATCTTCAAAAAGCGAAACAGCAGGTCGATCATCACTACCAAAACACGGATTGCCGGACATATACCGATTTCAGGGAGCTGATTGCGTGTGACGAGATCGATGCAGTCTGCGTTGCCACGCCGGACCACTGGCATGCCCTGGTCAGTATCGAAGCCATCAAATCCGGCAAAGATGTCTATTGCGAAAAACCGCTGACGCACAGTCTTGAAGAGGGTCTTGTGGTTTGTGAATTCGTTAAGCAGTATGGAACAATTTTTCAGGTGGGTTCGCAGCAGCGGTCCAGTCGTAACTTCCGATTGGCTTGTGAGCTGGTGCGTAACGGCCGAATCGGCAAAGTCCGAACCGTTGAAGTAGGATTGCCTGCCGGACATCCGGATCTGTGGAAGACTGCCGGCCAGGAAACGATCTCTGAGCCGCCGGTGGAGCTGCACTATGATATGTGGCTCGGGCCGGCACCTTACCAGCCTTACTGCCCGGCCAGAATTCACCGAAACTGGCGATGGCACCTGGATTACGGCGGGGGGATACTTTTAGACTGGATCGGTCATCACGGCGATATCGGCCAGTGGGGGATCGGCATGGAGCGATCCGGGCCGGTGCTGTTCGATGGTAAAGGCGTATTCCCCACACAAGGCCTGTGGAACAGTCCGACGAATTACAACATTAGAGCGAAATATGAAAATGGGACCGAGATCGTCATTGCCGATAATACGGTTTTGGAGCAGGGTACGCGATGGATCGGTGATGATGGGTGGATATTAGTCAGTCGAAAAGAATTAAAAGCCAACACCAATGATATTTTACGAGAGCGGATCGGTCCCGACGAGATTAATCTTTATCAGTCTGTCGAACACCATCGCAATTTCCTTGATTGTATTCGCACTCGCAATGAGACCGTAGCGCCGGCAGAGATCGGACATCGTTCCGCGACAATGGGTCATCTCGGTTTGATTTCGATGCTGTTGGATCGACAGATCAAATGGGATCCCGAAACACAACGGATTAAAAATGATGATACTGCAACACGGCTTCTTGGTCGATCCTATCGAAGCCCGTGGCGGTTGGTATAATTAATCGTTATTTTAAAAAGGAAAGAAATATGAATCGACGTAAATTTATTAAAGGAACGATCAGTGCGGCTGTATCGCTGCCGTATATTGTTCCTTCAACCGTTTGGGGGCGCAGCATGATCAATCCCTCGGACAAAGTCGTAATGGGTTTTATCGGAGTCGGCTGGATGGGCGGCGTGAACTTAGGCGGATTTCTTGGTCATCCGCAAGTTAAAGTGGTTGCCGTTTGTGATGTGGACAAAAAACTTGCCCAGCAAGCAAAGAATTCTGTGGATGGCCGATATGGCAACACCGATTGCCAGATTTATCACGATTTTCGTGAGTTGGTTGCCCGTAAAGACATCGATGCGGTCTGTGTCGCGACACCGGACCATTGGCATGCCCTGACTTCGATCGCAGCGCTGGAGGCGGGCAAAGATGTCTATTGTGAAAAACCGATTACCCACAGTCATGCCGAAGGCCGGGCCGTTTGTGACGCCGTCAAAAAGTATGGCAGTGTCTGGCAGACCGGTTCACAGCAGCGGTCATATAATTGGTTCCGTCTTGCCTGTGAACTGGTTCGCAACGGCCGCATCGGTAAAGTGAAACGGGTTGAGGTCGGCTTGCCCGGCGGACATGCCGATTTTGCCGGCACCCGCGGCCAGGAAACGATCGAAGAGCCGCCGGCAGAACTGGATTATGACTTTTGGCTCGGACCGGCCCCGTATCAGCCGTATTGTGTTGCGCGGGTACATAAAAACTGGCGATGGCATTTCGATTACGGCGGCGGGCAATTGATGGACTGGATCGGACATCATGGCGATATCGCCCAGTGGGGCATCGGCATGGAACGCAGCGGGCCGATCGAATTTGACGGTCGCGGCGAATTCCCCACACAGGGGCTTTGGAACACCGCTGTCAAATATGAAATCCGCGCGAAATATGCAAATGGCATTGACTTGATTCTCGCTGATGTTTCTAAGTGTTGGGGCGGGGCGAAGTGGATCGGTGAAGACGGTTGGATCCATGTCAATCGCAGTGCTTTGAATGCCGAACCCAAAAGCATTTTAGATGAAAAGATCGGTCCTGATGAGATTCATCTGTATCAATCATCAGGGCATCACAGTAACTTCATCGAATGTGTCCTGAGCCGAAATGAAACCGTAGCCCCGGCTGAGATCGGTCACCGATCGGCAACGCTGGGAGAACTCGGCAATATCACGATGCAGCTTGAACGTAAGATCAAATGGGACCCGAAAACCGAAACGATCATTGGCGACAGCGAGGCGACGGAATTACTCTCCCGATCGTATCGAAGCCCGTGGCGGTTATAACGAAATAAATTTTTGGCATAGGAGTCTAAATCCATGAAACGAAAAAATATTTTTACGATTTTGTGTATGCTGGCGGTGTTATGCATAAGCGTTTTTGCCGCTGATATTTCTCAGGAAGATATCGATCAGATTAACCAGGCGATCCCTGAGGAGCCGACGGCTCAACCGAAGCAGCCCCGTAAGATGCTGGTTTTTAACCGCTGTGAAGGTTATAAGCATGCGTCTATTGATTATGTAGCGGCCGCATTTGAGATGATGGGCGAACAAACCGGTGCGTTTGAAACGGTCAACAGCACGGATATGAATGATTTTACCGCGGAGAATCTCAAACAGTATGATGCGGTTTGCTTCAATAACACCACGCGGCTGAAATTCGAAAACCCGGCACATCGCAAAGCCCTGATGGATTTCATTAAAAACGGCAAAGGCATTGTGGGGATACACGCCGCTACGGATAATTTCTACACCTGGCCCGAGGCCGCCGAGATGATGGGCGGATTGTTCAATGCCCATCCGTGGCATGCCGGCGGGACATGGACGTTTAAGCTCGATGATCCCGATCATCCGGTCAACAAAGGTTTCGAAGGCAAGGGCTTTGTTCTCAGCGATGAGATTTACCAGCTCAAAGATCCCTATACCCGAAAAAATCTGCGTGTGCTGGTCAGCCTCGATATGTCCGATCCGCGGAATATGAATGTGAAAAAAGAGCAAATTCAACGGGTTGATAATGATTTTGCAGTTTCGTGGATTCGCGATTACGGCAAGGGGCGCCTGTTTTACTGTTCACTCGGCCATAATAAAGAGGTCTTTTTCAATAAGACCGTGATGCAGCATTATCTTGACGGGATCCAGTTTGCACTCGGCGATCTTAAGGCCGATGCGACACCCAGTGCCGTGATCGCTCAAAAGGCAGCCATTGAAGAATGGCCGAAGCTGTTGGGTCAAATCAAAGCATATAAATTCGGCGATGACGATCAGGTGATTTACCGGATCAAGGCGATGGTTCGTGAGAATGCATGCAATCCCAAAGCACTTCGTTCGTTTGAGGCGGATTGTATCGAATTTCTCGGCTCCGATGCCACGATCGATGCCAAGCAGATTGTCTGTAAGCAGCTTAGTATTTTTGCCACAGCCGATTCGATCCCGGTGTTAAAAGAGATGCTGTTGGCTGATGCCAAAGCAGCGGACAATGCCCGCTATGTGCTTGAGCGTATGGAAAGCGATCAGGCGGTCGGTGTATTACTTGATTGTCTCGGTAAAACCGAAGGGTCGATCAAAATCGGGATTGTCAATTCGCTGGGGCACACCGGCAGCTCTCGCGCACTGACTGCATTGAAAAAACTGGCAAAGGGAAACGATTCGGCGATTTCAACAGCGGCGATTCAGGCGATCGGTCAGATTGGCGGCACTGAAGCGGCGGGTATCCTGAAAAAGTTGGCCGGCCAATCATGGAAGAGTGACATTCTCGCGGCGACCTATTTTCAAGTAGGGGATTCACTGGTTTCGAGCGATACATCGATGGCCGAATCGATTTTTGAATCGCTCTATCAATCCGATGCCCCCGTTGCGGTGCGGATTGGGGCGTATAAAAGGTTGGTGGATATATCGCAGCCAAACAAGAAATTAAAATTAGTAAAGATGGGAATTGCTGATACGCAGTATGGTATTCAGCCGGCAGCGCTGGAATTGGTTGATCAGGTTACTGACCCTCAGATCGTAAAGCTTCTGGAAAATCAGATGAGTGAATTTTCCCCGGCTCAGAAGGTCTATATTCTGGCCGCATTGGGGCGGGCTAAAAATCAAAGTGCAGTCGAACTGATCAAAACCGCGGCCGATGACACCGAAGTCCAGGTGCGCATCGAAGCATTGCAGAGTCTTAAGCAAATCGCTGTGCCCGATACAGTCGGGTTTATCGCTCAAAAGGCGGCCAATGCGTCGGGCCAGGAACAGAATACCGCCCGCCAGGTGCTCTACAGCATCTCGGCACCGGGCGTGAATGACCAGATTGTTACCGAACTTGCCAAAGCGGACGACAAGGTCAAGATCGAACTGATCAAGTCACTCGACGAACGGCAGGCGATGGGTAAAGTTTCTGCGGTATTAAAGACCGCCAAAGATGCTCAAACGCGGGTTCGGATCGAATGCTTTAAAGCGCTGCGAAATCTGGCCGGCGCCGATGAATTCGATGCCGTGCTTGAATTGTATCTCAATGAAAAGAGTTCATCCGAGCGAAACGAAGCCGAAACGACTCTGGCAACGGTAACGCTTAAAACAGAGGAAAGCCGCGGCACCCAAAAGCTGCTTGCGTTATACGAAGAAGCTGAAGATGAACAACTTCGCGAATCATTGCTCAATGTATTTGCGAAGATGGGCAGCAGCGAAACGTGGCCGGTGCTTAAGGCTGCCATGTTCGGTGATAACCCGACTATGCGAACGACCGCGATCCGTGCATTGATGAATTGGCCGGATGATAAGCCGCTCGGCGATATGGAACAATTGCTGGCGATGGATCTGGATAAAAAAGATCAGGTGCTGGGCCTGCGATCCTATCTGAAGCTGATCGAGAATAATATCGAACGGCCGGGTGAACAGAATATCGAATTGTATAAAAAGGCCTTCGGTTTTGCCGACGATGCAAGTATGAAAAAGAACGTCCTTTCGAGTATGTCCAGGCTTTCGACTTACGATGCAGCGCTTCTCGCCAATCAGTATTCCGACCAGGAAGACCTCAAAGCGGAAGCGCAGATGGCGGTGATCAGGATCGCCCAGCATTCCAATCGCAAAGATCAAGCGGAAAAAATGATTGAACTGCTCAACGAAATCAAAGAAAATGCGGAAACCGATACGATTAAAGAAGAAGCCCAAAAGGCATTGACGAATACATTTAAGCAATAGGAGCAAGTTTTTTATGATATTTAAACACGATAGGAAGAATTTCGATCGGCGGACATTCCTCAAATCCACAGTGGCGGCCGGCACCGCGGCCTATTTTTCATCGGTCGCTGCGGCCGCGCCGGGTGACAGCGATGATCTGAACATCGCCCTGATCGGTGCCGGCGCGCAGGGGCAGGTGCTGACCGATGCCTGCATGAAGATCCCCGGCCTGCGATTCAAAGCAGTTTGTGATATCTGGGAAAAATATAATTTGCGAAAAGTCCAACGCCGCCTGAAAGCCTATAAGCATGACTGTAATGCGTATATTGATTACAAGGAAATGCTGGCGAATGAAAAGGACCTCGATGCAGTGATCATTGCTACGCCTGATTTCTGGCATTCGCCTCAGACGGTCGATTGTCTCAACGCGGGTCTTCATGTCTATTGCGAAAAAGAGATGTCTAATACGCTCGACGGCGCTAAGAAAATGGTGGAAGCCGCCAAACAGACCGGCAAACTTTTGCAGATCGGCCATCAGCGGCGCAGCAATCCGCGATATATCCACAGCTATGATAAACTGATCAAGGAAGCCGAGATCTGCGGCCGCATTACAACGGTCAACGGGCAGTGGAACCGTTCAGCAAGACCGATGGATACCGGCTCTCAAAAATATCAGATCGAAACCGAGACGCTAAAAAAATTCGGATTTGATTCCATGCTTCAGTTCCGCAACTGGCGGTGGTTCAAAGGGCTTGGCGGCGGGCCTATCGTAGATCTGGGTTCGCACCAGATCGATATTTACAACTGGTTCCTGCAAACACAGCCCAAATCGGTGATTGCTTCCGGCGGGACCGATTACTACGATAAGTCCACCCACCAATGGTATGATACGGTGATGGCGATCTACACTTATGAAACGAAAAAAGGCCCGGTCCGGGCGTTTTACCAGACGATCACGACCAACTCCGGCCAGGGCTATTTTGAGATGTTCATGGGCGATGAAGGGACACTGGTGATTTCCGAGGCCTCTTCACGCGGCAGCGTCTATCGAGAACCCGGCGTTGAAGCCAATGCATGGGACAAGTGGGTCAAAGCCGGCATTCTGCAGATGCCTGAGGAGCCCGAACCAGCGGCCGCTGATCCCAACGCGGCAGCGGTGACCGATGTGCGTGAAACGCCGAAACCGCCGGAGTATAAAATTCCGGTCGAATTTACCGATCCGTATCATAAGCCGCATCTGGAGAATTTCTTCAATGCTGTTCGCGGCAAGGAAAAGCTCAATTGCCCGCCGCAGATCGGTTATGAGACCGCGGTCACCGTATTGAAGGTCAACGAAGCCGTGGAAGCCGAACGAAAGCTTGATTTTACGCCGCAGGAGTTTACAATTTAGCTTGACAATGCGCAAAAACCGAAACCATATATATCAGGCCGTTACGGCAATGCTTACTGTTGCCCTGATGGCCTGTTCTTTAGTCGCCGATGATCCCAATAAGGTGTTTTTGGGTGACCATGGTGACGGTTCACGGGCGGTTCCGGTACACCTCAATCCGCTGATCGATCCGGAAGGTCAGCAGATCCTGCCGACCGACGATCCGATGCTGCCGTTTTCGACGGAGATGACCTGCGGCGATTGTCACAATGTCCGCGAGATCGAACGAGGTCTGCATTTTAATTATACCGATTCCAATGTTGTGCCCGGTCGGCCCGGCCAGCCCTGGATCTATGCCGATGCCACAATTGCCACACAGATTCCGATCTCATATCGTGCGTGGCCGGGATTGTATAAACCCGCGCAGCTTGGATTAACTGCGTGGCAGTTCACGAAATTGTTCGGGCGGCATTTCCCCGGCGGCGGGGCGGGTAAACTGGAAAGCGAACTTCCCGAAGAGATCATACGGGGCTTTGTCTCCGGTAAGCTGGAGATCAATTGCCTGTCCTGTCATAACGACCATCCTGCCCATGACCAGGCCGAATATGCCTTGCAGGTCAACCGGGAAAATTTCCGCTGGGCCGCCGCGGCCTCGTCAGGCTTTGCAACCGTGACCGGTTCGGTTAAGAATCTGCCCGATACCTACGATTATTTGATGCCGGAAATTTTCGATGAGCCGGCCAAGTCGCCCCCGCAGGTCAGTTATGCAATCGATACCTTTGACAGCAAGAACCGACATTTCTTCGATGTCGTTCGTGATATTCCCGAGAAGCGATGCTATTTCTGCCATACCAATGTTACGCTCAAAGAAAATCACAGTGAAAAATGGGTGCCTGACGAGGATGTCCATTTGAATTCAGGTTTGTCTTGTGTCGATTGTCACCGAAATGGTCTTTCGCACGATATCGTTCGCGGTTACGAAGGTGAAAGTGTCGATTCGAATAATCCGCTGGCGGGCCAAATGACCTGCGAAAGCTGCCATGATACCGGTCGGCTGGGGGCGCCGGTGCCGGTCCACAAAGGCCTCCCAACGGTGCATTTCGACAAACTTTCGTGTACCGCCTGTCACAGCGGACCGTGGCCGCAGGATGAATTGCCGAAGATCGAGACATCCCGTGCGCACGCCTTGGGCCTGTATCGCGTCGGCACCTATCAACAGGGATTATTACCGCATATTTACGGTCCGGTCTTTGCCGAAGGGCACGATGGCAAAATCACGCCGCACAAGATTATATGGCCGGCGTTCTGGGCAACAATGAGCGGTGATGCAGTAGAACCGATCCAAATCAAAGTTGCTGAAAAAGCGGTGCGAGCAATTATTTCTAAGCATACCAACGTAACCTATGGCCAGTGGCCCGAGCTGACTGAACCGATCATCGCCGATGTATTAAATGTGCTTGAAAAGTCAGTTTCCAAGGACCGAACTGCGGTTTATATCGCCGGGGCAAAGCTCTATCGGCTGGATAAAAAGGGTAAGATATTGAGTCAAGACCATCCGGCAGCGGCTCCGTATCTTTGGCCGCTCGCCCATGATGTTCGTCCGGCCGCCCAGTCACTGGGTGTCAACTCCTGTCAGGACTGCCACGCGGTCGATTCACCGTTTTTCTTCGCCGATATCAAAATCGATTCGCCCATGGATAAAATTAATACGATCAGGATGGTCAGGATACAGGGGCTTGATCCGCTGTTCACCAAACTTTTTGCGATGTCGTTTGTGTTTCGCCCGTGGCTCAAAGGTGTCACGCTGCTGTGCTCGGGCCTGATCGCGCTGGTCTTATTGCTCTATGCGCTCAAAGCGATCGCAGTTGTGGTCAAGGTATTTGCGGAAAATGGTTTGAGCAAGAAAGGCGGCGACTAAATGACGTTTGCCGCGACCACAATCAGTCTTTTTCTGGTGATGCTGATCGGCCTGTTGGTGCATTTGCTGATTGTCCACCCGAAACTCGATGTGCTTTTCGGCCCCGAACGAAATCGGTTACTGGATCCGTTGCGGGTCGTCGTTTTTCTGTTTACCTTACTATTGCCGCATCGGCATCGCTCATGGATCGGTTTATTGCGGCAACTGGCCGTTCTCGTTTCGATTATTTGTTTTGTTATTTTGTTTGTCACCGGTTTTTATCCACCGGTGGTGCTGGGCGAAGCGATCAGCGGGTATCTGTTAATGCTGCATACGATTGCCGCGGGCGTCTTTTCCGTTTGCATCGCCTTTTTGGCGGTTGCCTGTGCGCAACAATGCATTTTGGCCGAACAGGATTTTCTTTCTGTTCGCAAATGGCTCAGTAAATATTTTCATATGAATACAAATACGGATCAGCCAAACCAAAGCACGCTTTCGACATCGCAGAAAGTCCTTTTCTGGCTGGTCATGGTCCTGATGCTGCCGCTGGTGATTTCGATCGTCCTGAGCATGTTTAAATTCTTCGGGACGTATTGGCAGCACGTGCTTTTGGATATTCATCGCTATTGTGCGCTGGTTCTGTCGTTAGCCGCATTCATACTGTTATATTTAACGATTATTCGTCAGGCAAAACAGGAATAAGCAATGCCCAATATGAACCCCATGTGACAGGAGAAAATGTTATGGAAAACACAATGTTACCCGATTATCTCAAAAGCGCTAAACCGAATCCCCCTGAAAACCGTGCGCCGTGGTATAAAAACACCGCGCCCGCTTATGCCGGTATCTTTCTTTCGGTACCGTTCATGGCGGGGATGGCCGGTGCCTTGCAGTTCGGCAGTGTCTGGGCGGCGATCGTCGGCCTGATCGTCGGGGCACTGTTTTGTTTCCTATTGTATTATGTTCCCGGGATACTCGGCCTAAAGACCGGTATGCCGCTGTATGTCGTCGGTTCCTCGACGTTCGGCACTCGTGGAGCGGTCCTGATGCCGGGTTTTTTGATGGGTATTTTGCAGATCGGCTGGCACGCCGTTTTTACCTTTTCAGCGGCCTCATTTTTCATGAGCGCGATCGGCTCCGAAGCCGGGCCGAATACGCCGCTGTTCTGGGGGGTCTGTGCGGTATGGGGTTTTGCACTGGCGTTAGTCGGTGCGGTTGGCATCGGCTGGCTGGGTTGGCTGTCAAGCTGGATTCCGATCTTCCCGCTGTTGATCATTATTATCGCCGCTTTTTCGAACATGTCCGGATTGAAAAATTTCTCACAAAATGTTCCCTTCCCGACGGAAGCTGCATTAATTCCGGTCATGGGGCTGGCGGCTTTCGCGGCATTACAAGCGGCGGCGGGTTTTTTCGCCACCGCCGGTGCGGCCGGTACCGACTTTGCGATGAACAGCCGCAATAAAAAGGATGTGGTCCTCGGTGGATTTTTCGGTGTGACCGTTGCTGCGATCGTATCGGGTGTCTTTGCAATTTTGACCATTGCCGGAGCCGTTGGAAAGAATCCGGAAATTGCTGCTTCATCCGGAATGATTACCGGAAACGTAAATCTTATACCGGCATTTATCAGTTCCATCTCGGAGGTTGGCGGATTTATTGCCAAGATTATGTTTTGGGTTTTTGTGGCGGCCTGTATTTGCCCGACCGGTTTTTGTGCATTTCTGGCGGGCAATGCCTTTTCGACCATGCTGCCGAAACTGCCGCGTGTTCCGCTGACACTGGTTGCCGGTGCGGTTGGGATCGTTCTGGCGGCGACCGGTATCGCAGAGAATTTGGTTGGATTCTTTTTGATCATTGGTGCTTCGTTTGGGCCGATTGTCGGGGCGATGACCGCCGATTATCTGCGTAACGGCAAATGGGCCGGGCCGCGCAGCGGTGTGAACTGGGCCGGGTATATCGCGTGGGCCTGCGGGTTTGTGGTCGGTATACTCGGAATTATTCCAAAATTCGGGTTTGTATATGGATTGGAAACATTGTTGTCCTTTGTTGTGGGGCTGGCGGTTTATCTGATCTTGGCCGATTTAGGACTGGAGCCGAAAACGGTTGAGTTGCAATTAAGCTAAAAATGTAACGAATTTTGTCATTCCCGTGAAAACGGGAATCCAGACAGAAAATAGGTATCTGGATACCCGCCTGCGCGGGTATGACATTGGATTTGAAAGGATGTTTATACATGGCGCAGTTGTTATTGGGTTTAGATGTTGGCAGTTCGTCGATTAAGGCATCGCTGCTGGACGCTCAAAGCGGAACGGTTCTTGCCTCGGCCACTTCACCGGACAAGGAGCTGGATATTCTCGCCCCGCAGTTAGGCTGGGCCGAGCAGCATCCGGATACGTGGTGGCAGCATATCGTCGCCGCTATCGGTAAAATTAAATCATCCTTCAATTTCGATGCGGGCGATGTCAAGGCGATCGGCATTTCCTACCAGATGCACGGGCTGGTCTGTGTGGACAAAAACGGCGGCGTTCTTCGCCCGTCGATTATCTGGTGCGACAGCCGGGCAGCCGAGATCGGCAAACAGGCCGCCGCTAAAATCGGTGAACAAAATTGTCTAAATAATTTGCTGAATTTGCCCGGCAATTTTACCGCGTCGAAGCTCAAATGGGTCAAGGATAACCAGCCGGATATCTATCAGCAGATCGATAAGATCGTGCTGCCCGGCGATTATATCGCCTATCGCATGACCGGCGAAATCAAGACGACGCCTTCGGGGCTTTCGGAAGGGATCATGTGGGATTTTCTCAAAAATGATTCAGCCGATCTGATTCTCGATTATTATGGTATCGACAAATCGTTATTAGCTGATGTGGTGCCAACGTTTAGTGTTCAGGGTGAGTTAACCGAAGCGGCCGCGAAGGAACTGGGCTTAAAAGCAGCGATACCGGTGTCTTATCGCGGGGGCGATCAGCCGAACAATGCTTTGTCGCTGAATGTGCTTCATCCCGGCGAGATTGCTGCGACCGCCGGCACCTCCGGTGTGGTCTATGGCGTTACCGACAAGGCCAACTATGACCCGAAATCCCGCGTCAATACCTTTGTGCATGTCAATTACACCAAAAATGAGCCTTCCTATGGCGTTCTGCTTTGTGTCAATGGTACCGGTATTCTCAATAGCTGGCTCAAGCATAATCTGGCGGCCGGCGACGAAACCGCATCTTATGAGCAGATGAATGAGTTGGCATCGCAGGTGCCGGTCGGGTCAGAAGGTCTGGTGATCCTGCCATTCGGTAACGGTGCCGAGCGGACGCTGGAGAACCGCAATATTGGCGCTTCTGTCCATAACTGGAATTTCAACATGCACAAAAAGGCCCATCTGCTGCGTGCGACCCAGGAGGGGATCGTCTTTGCGCTGAATTACGGGCTGTCGATTATGCGGGATATGGCGATTGATATCAGCATAGTCCGTGCCGGACATGCCAATATGTTCCTGAGTCCATTGTTTGCCGAGGCCTTTGCGACATTGACCGGTGCGACAATTGAACTGTATAATACAGACGGTTCGGTGGGCGCCGCCCGCGGGGCCGGTTACGGGGCAGGGATTTATAACGATTTGTCAGCCGCATTTGTCGGGCTTGAACCGGTCAAAACCATCGAACCGACCGAATCATTGAAAACACAGTATAATAATGCCTATAACCATTGGCTTGAGCAATTAAAAAAACAGTTAACATAAAGGAGCAATGTGCACATGACAGAGAATAAATCATTACACAGTATATGTCGATGGACGTTTAACGCCGGCAAGGGCGGTTTCGTCCCCGGTGATATGCGTCAGCAGTGGTCCGGCGATGCGTTCGGCTCGGCGGACATGGTGCGTCTGGTCAAAAAAGAAATCACCCCGCGCGTTCCGGATGATGTTCTTCTCGGTATCGAACTGCATTACGATTCGGAAGTCGATGAGAAAAATGCCGCCGAGGTGGCCGATGCAATTGTGGATAGCGGCCTGTATCTGGCAATGATTACCCCCGGCGCCCATACGCATTTTGGTTATGGCGGGATTTCCTCGCTGGATCCCAATGAGCGCAAGGCCGCCGAGCAGCTTGGCACGAAGACCGTCGATATGGCCTACGGGCCGCTGAAAAAGGCATGGCATCCCGATGCTGACAAATCGCCGACACTGGTGATCTGGAACGGTTCGTTCGGCTACGACCTGGCCAGTGTGGGCGTCTGGCAGATGTATCAGAATCTCAAGGAATCGGTCGCCGGCCTGTGCAAATACGAACAGAGTAAGGGCGGCTCGCTCTATATGGGATTCGAACCCAAGCCCAACGAAGGCCACCCGGCCATGCTGATCCCGACCGTCGCCAGCGCATTGATCTTCTGGTGCAAGCTCGAGGAGCAGTACGGCATCTCGAAGGACAAAAAGGGCGTCAACAAGGAATTCGGCCACTCCGAGATGATCGGGCTCGATCATGTATATGACAGCGTCGAGGAACTCGATAACAACGCGATGGTGCATGTGCACCTCAACAGCCAGGGCTACAACGACGGGATCATCCTCGGCGGGCCGGGCAAGTTCGATATCGATCACGGCACCCGCGTCAACGGCATGAATATCGCCATTGCCGGTCTGATGCAGCAAGTGGGTTATCACCGCTGGAAGGGTCACGACATGCAGCCGCGGGCATATGATAATGCCGAGCAGGCGATCGACCGTGTCGTACGAAGCGTGATCAGTTGGGAAGCCTGTGCCCAGGCCGCCGCGAATCTGGATACCAAAGCCCTCATGAAGGTGCTGGCCGAACGCGAAACCGCCAAGGCTGAGGACATGATGCGAAATGCACTGGTTGAAGCCCAGCAGGCCTTCAACACAATGTATCGATAAGGGATGGTATGATTGATCACTCTTTAAAACGTCAGGAGATAAACATGAAACGGCAATGGTTTAACATTTTGTTGATGGGGATATGTATTGCGATTCTTGCAATCGGTGGATGCAAAAAATCCGAAGAACCTCAAGCAGCCGAACAACCGGCAAAAATCGAAACAGTTGAACAGCTCAAGGCCGAAGAGGCAGAATCCGCTCAGCCGACACCTGAGCAGCAGGCCAAGCCGGATGCTGAAAAGACGACAGCCAACAACGATGAGATGGCTCCGATCAATATTGAGCTGCCCAAGCCGATGTTTGTGGGCACACCGCAGAACCTTAATCTGCCGAATCTCGAAAAGCCATTAGGTAAACCGCGTCCGCCGTTTCTTGCCCCGGTTGGGACGACGAATCTCGCGGCCGGCAAGCCGGTGACCGGTTCCGATGAGGAGCCCATCATTGGCGAGTTGAGTATGATCACCGACGGTGACAAAGAGGGCGGCGAAGGATCGTATGTCGAGTTGGGGCCGTTTGTCCAATATGTGACGATCGACCTTCAGACCCGGGCAAATATCTACGCGATTGTGATG
Organism: uncultured Pirellulales bacterium; assembly: GCA_964517795.1. Classification (GTDB taxonomy): domain Bacteria; phylum Planctomycetota; class Phycisphaerae; order Sedimentisphaerales; family Anaerobacaceae; genus CAZFDE01. The sequence continues at coordinate 16,351 of CAZFDE010000023.1, forward strand.
TGGCACTATCATCAGCAGGCCCGGGCTTATAAGGATGTAATCGTTCAGATCTCGGACGATCCCGATTTTATCACCGATGTAACGACGGTCTTTAATAATGACCATGACAATTCTGCCGGTTTGGGTATTGGCTCAGATATGCATTATGTCGAGACCGCCGAGGGCAAACTGATTGACGCCAAAGGTGTGCAGGGCCGCTATGTGCGATTGTATTCCAACGGCAGCAACAGTAACGATTTGAATCACTATATCGAGGTCCAAGTGTACGGCAAACCTGTCGAATGACGAAAGCGCAGGGCATTCTATTGGTCGTGATTATCCTGGCGCCGCTGGCGCTGCGGCTGCCGAAATTGGCCGATCGGCCGATGCATACCGATGAGGCAGTCCATGCGATCAAGTTCGCTGATATGCTGGAAAAATGCAGTTATCGCTACGATCCGAACGAATATCACGGCCCGACCCTCAATGCCTTTTCCCTGATTCCGGCGTGGCTCTGCGGGCAAACCGATATCACCAAGGTTACCGAAACGACACTGCGGATCATACCCGTCTTTTTCGGTATGAGCCTGGTCATTCTGCCGCTGTGGCTGCGGGAGGTGATCGGCAGGCCGGCGGCACTGGCCGCGGCGACGCTGTTTGCGGTTTCGACGGCCTTTGCCTATTACAGCCGCTACTACATCCAGGAGATATTGCTGGTTTATTTTACCTTAGCGGTTATCGTCAGTATCGTTCGGTATGTGAAAAAGCCGACACTGTTTTGGGCGATCTCAGCAGGGATGAATCTCGGCTTTCTGCACGCGACCAAAGAGACCTGCATCCTCAATTTGGGCGTGATGGTTTTATCATTTATTGCAGTTGTTTTGCTGTTCCGGCAGCATCGAAAAGCAGTCGGCGAATCTCTGAAAAAAATCAATATTGTTCACGTTGGTGTATCTCTCTTCGTTGCGGCCTTGATGTCGTTTCTGTTGTATTCGTGGTTTTTCACCAATCCCGGCGGTTTTCTCGACGCCTTTGCCGCCTATAAGACCTATTTCCATCGGGCCGTGAATAATGATATACATAACCATCCATGGTATTATTATCTGAAAATGCTGGTATATTCCAAATCGAATTCCGGATTATTATGGACTGAGGGATTCGTTGTTATTGCTGCAATAGTTGGTATTTATTTTGCGGTTAAAAGCAAGAATTTGTTTTGGCGATTTGCAGCGATTTATGCAGTTTTGATGACCATTACATATTCGGCGATTCCTTATAAAACTCCTTGGACAATGCTTAGTTTTTATAGTCTTTTCATTATTTTAGCCGGCTATGCAATCGGTGAGCGAATCCAGGGAACGGCTTCAAAACGGTGTGTACTGGTTATAGTTGTTTTTGTGCCGATATTCTTTGGTATGGGAGTGTTATCTTTTTTCGCGAATTTCAAATATTCATCTGATCCTGCTAATCCGTATGTATATGCCCACACGAGCCGCGATATCTATACAATTGTAAATCGGATAGATGAAATTGCTCAGGCATCGACGCAGGATAAAGACCTCTATGTCCAGATCATTGCCTCGGATCACGATTACTGGCCGCTGCCGTGGTACCTGCGAAGCTATTCGAGCGTCAGTTACCAGGCGGATGTAATAGCCGAGCTGCCGCCGGCGCCGTTGATGATCATCTCGCCGGATCTACAGCCGCGGGTTCTGGAGTATATTTACAGTTCCTTCGAACCGGGTCAGAAAAAATTGTATGTACCCGCATTTGAAGAACCGCTTTTCCTGCGGCCGGGGATCGAACTGCAGGGCCTGATAACCAAAGAACTTTACGATCAATTATCTGCATCGGCGGCTGTCCAATGAAAAGTCCTGACCACACGCCACTGATCCAGACTGCGGCACCATTAGCCGATGTGCACCGGTTTGCCTGTGATGCGATGGCGACAACGTTCGAAGTTTTTATCCGTCATTCGGACAAGAATTATGCCGAGCAGGCGGCCTGGGCCGCGTTTGACGAGGCAATACGGCTGGAAACACTGCTTTCACGGTATCAGCCAAACAGCGAGATCGCGCAAATCAATGTATTGTCTGCTGAAACACCACTGACACTTTCATTAGAGACGTTCGAATGTCTGTCCATCGCCCGGGAGATTGCTATCGAAACGGATGGTGTGTTTGATGTGACGGCCGGTGTGCTCTATGATATCTGGCTGGATAAGGACAATCAGCTCAAGTACCCCACGGGCAAGCAATTGCAAGCGGCTAAAGCGGCAACCGGTTCAATTTTATTTCGCCTCGATGAGGCTAATCACACGATCACACTTGACCATTCGCCGCTGACACTCGATCTGGGGGCGATCGGCAAGGGCTTTGCCGCCGACCGAATGGCAGCGGTTTTCAAGGACTGGGATATTAACTCGGCATTGATTTGTGCCGGACCAAGTACGGTCTTGCCGATTGGCAGCCCCAAAGGGCATTCGGGCTGGCCGGTGACGATATCCGACCCCGCAAAGCCGAATCGAATTCTCCAGCACCTTGAGCTTCGGGACACCGCGTTATCGGGTTCGGGCATCCGAAAGGGAATGCACATTATCGATCCGCGGACCGCTCAGCCGGCGGGGGGCAATATAGCCGCATGGTCAACCGCACCCGATGCGGCCCGTGCCGATGCACTTTCGACTGCGTTTATGATTATGAGTCCGGAACAGGCGAAGGAATTTTGCAAAAGCCATCCAGATATTTCCGCAATGGTCATCTCAGCAAAAGGCAAGAAAATCTCAGAAATCCTGCGAACGGGTATTTTTCAGCGCTGATCGTAAGAATTTCTCATCAGTTTTTATTATTTTGTCGAAATCACTTGATATGAAAGATTTAGATGTTACAATCCGCCGGATATTTATGAGTAAGGGTGATTGACATGTATGTAATTCCGGCTATCGATATTCGTGACGGTAAGTGTATTCGGCTCATCCAGGGCCAGTACCACCGCCAGATCACCTATCACGACGACCCGGTCCAGCAGGCTCGGGATTTTATCGACGCCGGAACCGAGTGGCTGCACATCATCGACCTGGGTGGGGCAAAGGTTGGCCAACTGGTGAATCGCGAATCCATTGCGAAGATCGCGGAACTGGGGGAACTCAAAATCGAAGTCGGCGGCGGCATACGCGACGAATCCGCGATCACCGATCTGCTGGAGATGGGTATCAGCCGCATCATCATCGGCACGCGGGCTGTGGAGGATTTCAACTGGTTCAGCGAGATGGCCAACAAATACCCGGATAAAATCGCCCTTGGCCTCGATGCCAAAGGATCGCACGTCGCTACGCACGGCTGGACGAAGGAGCAGCCCGAGACCCTTATCGAATTTGCCGCCAAGGCCGATTCGCTGCCCTTGTCAGCGATTATCTATACCGATATCAGCAAGGACGGGATGCTCGAAGGGCCGAATCTCGAACGCACCAAAGCTTTGGTTAAGGCAGTTCAAACCCCTGTCATCGCCGCCGGCGGTGTGACGACCACCGACGATATCAGGAATCTTGCCCCCATCGGCGTCGCGGCCGCCATCATCGGCCGGGCACTCTACGAGGGAACCATTACTCTCACCGACGCTCTCAAATGTGTTGCTGAATTTTGAATTTTTAAATATTTTCTGTTTGCGTTTTGGCAGTCATATGGTATAATACGCAGACAATGAGCAATGAGTATGCACATTTTGTTGTCATTTCCAACGCGGCTCTGTTGAGCCTGGCCCTGCTTCTGCGCCGCTAAGGCGCAAACTACCCGATTATCTAAAATCCTGTTTTTTTGCTTTCTTTTTGAAATCTTGCGTGTTTTGGCGCATAATCTTTAGCTTAAAATTGAATTTGGAGATAGACCGATGTCAGAAAAAATTATCATATTCGATACGACCTTACGGGATGGCGAGCAGTCGCCGGGGGCATCGCTTTCGATCACTGAAAAGCTCGAAATTGCCCAGCAATTGGCGGTTTTGGGCGTCGATGTGATCGAGGCGGGTTTCCCGGTCTCCTCGCCCGCCCAGTTCGAGGCCACGCGTCTGGTTGCCGAGCAGACGCAGAATGCGACCGTTGCCGGTCTGGCCCGCGCGCATCGCAAGGATATCGAGGCGGCCGCCAAGGCCCTCGAACCGGCCGCGAAAAAACGGATCCATACGTTTATTGCCACCTCGCCGATACACATGGAGCATAAGCTTCGCAAAAAGCCCGATGAGGTGGTCAAAATGGCGGTCGAGGCGGTCAAGCAGGCCAAAAGCTTCACCGATGATGTGGAATTTTCGCCCGAGGATGCCTGCCGCAGCGAGATGCCGTTCTTGATCGAAATCCTCACCGCAGTCATCGAGGCCGGTGCCACGACCCTGAATATTCCCGATACGGTCGGCTACATTCTGCCTTACGAGTACGGGCAAATGATTGCTGAGCTCAAGGCCAATGTGCCGGGGATCGAAAAGTGTGTTATCAGCACCCATTGTCATAACGATCTGGGATTGGCGGTTGCCAATTCGCTGGCCGGAGTACGAAATGGCGCGCGCCAGGTCGAATGTTCCGTCAACGGGCTCGGCGAACGGGCCGGCAATGCCGCGCTGGAGGAGATCGTTATGGCGATCCGAACGCGAACGAGTTTCTTTAGCGGCGACGGCGGCAAAGAACCGATCCTGAATATCAATACGCAGGAGATCTACCGGACCAGCCAGTTGGTTTCGCAGTTGACCGGATTTGTGATCCAGCCGAATAAAGCGATCGTCGGGGCCAACGCTTTCGCGCACGAATCGGGTGTGCACGTCGATGGCGTGTTGAAGGAGCGCACAACCTATGAGATTATGACACCTGAGAGTATTGGTCTGGGCGGATCGAAGGTGGTACTCGGTCGGCATACCGGTCGCCACGGCTTTATTGACCGATGCAAGAAACTCGGTTTCATTCTTAACGAAAAGGAAACCGATCTGGCATACGAGCGTTTCCTGGAGATCGCTGACAAGAAAAAAGAGGTTTTCGACGAGGATATCGCGGCGATCATCAATGATGAGGTGCATTCGATCGAGCATACGTATGAGTTGAAATATCTGCATGTGGCGTGCGGCACCGGTACGCTGCCGACCGCCAGTGTGCGTATCAAGGCGGGTGAAGAGATTCGCCAGGCGGCGGCCTGTGGTGACGGTCCGGTGGATGCGGCCTATGAAGCGATCCGCGAAGCGATCGATATTTCGCCGGAACTGGAGAATTATTCGATCCGTGCGGTCACCGGCGGCAAGGAAGCGCTCGGCGAAGCGACGGTCAAGATATCCGATGAAGGAAAGGTTTATATCGGCCGCGGCGTTTCGACCGATATTATCGAAGCCAGCGCAAAGGCCTATGTGGATGCGATTAACCGGATGGAATACATGAAGAAGAAAAAAGATTGATTTGAATTTGAGGAGTATAGGATGACCATAACGGAGAAAATTTTAGCCAAAGCGGCCGGGAAGGACACGGTCAAGCCGGGTGAATTAGTGGATGCGGCCATCGATGTGGTGATGTGCCATGATGTGACGACACCGCCGGCGATCTCGATGCTCGTGGAGAAAGGTATCGATAAGGTATTTGACCCGGAGAAAATCGTGGTCACACCGGACCATTTTCAGCCGGCCAAGGACATCAAAAGTGCCGAGCTTCACAAGCGGCTTGATGAATGGGCTAAACGCCACAAGATCAAATATTATTATAAGCTCGGTCGTGCGGGTGTTTGCCATGCGATTTTGCCGGAACAGGGCCACATTCGGCCTGGCGAGGTGATTGTCGGCGGCGATTCGCATACCTGTACGTATGGCGCGTTTGGGGCGTTCAGCACCGGAATCGGTTCGACCGATCTGGCCGCGGCGATCGCAACGGGTAAGTTATGGTTCAAGGTGCCCGCATCGATCAAGTTCGTTCTGAATGGCAGCCTCGGCAAAGGTGTTTATAGCAAGGATGTGATCCTGGCAGTGATCGCACGGATCGGGACCGATGGGGCATTGTATAAAGCGATGGAATTTGTCGGCCCGGCGTTGAAAGATATGTCGATGGAGGCCCGGATGACGATGACCAATATGGCTATCGAGGCGGGCGCCAAAAACGGTATTATCGGGTTCGACGAGGTTACCAAAGCTTATCTCGATGAGCATCTCAAGGATAAAAAAGAATATACCGTTTTCGAATCGGATGCAGATGCCGAATATGAGTCAGTGGAGACGTTCGACTGTTCAACGCTTGAGCCGATGGTTGCGCTGCCGCATCTACCCAGCGGCGGAGTACCAGTCAGCGCGTGTGCCGGCAAGGCAATGGATCAGGTCTATATCGGCAGTTGCACCAATGGGCGAATCGAGGATTTTCGTATTGCCGCCGATATATTGAAAGGTAAACAGGTTGCCATGCGTACGATCATTGTACCGGCAACGCCGGTGATCTGGAAACAAGCCAAAGATGAAGGGCTTTTTGATATCTTTTACGAGGCTGGCTGCGTGATCTCCGCGCCGACATGCGGGGCATGTTTAGGCGGCTTTATGGGGATACTGGCCGAAGGCGAAAAATGCATCAGTACCACTAATCGCAATTTTGTCGGGCGGATGGGGCATCCCCAAAGCGAGGTTTATCTGGCCAGCCCTGCGACTGCCGCGGCCAGCGCTGTTGAAGGCAAAATCGCGGATCCAAGAAAATATTTGAATTAACTTTTTGACGATTTTCAAAGCGGCATTGAAGATGGATGTTTTCAGTGCCGCTTTTGTATTTTTATCAGACCTTCCTCAGGGAATTGTTATTCGAATCGCTGTTTTTAATTAACCCGATCCGCCGTCCTACCGATATATTTTTGAGAAGTATGAAAAATGGTCTATATTTTAAATAGGTTAGGAGATGATTCATGGGAATTCAAAACTGGTCTGAAGATATTATTTTGGTTGATCTGGCCCAGGAACCGCAACTCGGTGAAGAATTGACAACGGTTACCCGAATGGTCCGTGATCGGGGTGATTGCGATGTGGTGGCAGATTTTTCGGAGATCGATATCGTCACATCGTCGAGTTTGTCAAAGCTTCTCAAGCTGCGTAAAATGCTTGCCGATTGCGGGCATCGCCTGATTTTCTGTAATGTTGCACCGGCGACGAAGGGGATTTTCACGGTTACCGGTCTGGACGGCATCTTCGAGGTTTCCGAAGATAAATTTGTGGCATTGGCCAGTCTTCAGATCGCCCATTAACGACCGGTCGAACCGGCCCGGTCGGTCCGAAACCGCCAGGCGCAAGGGCTTGACAGCAGCCTTTGGAGGCGGTATAATCGGATATGTAAACGAATGATTGAGCCGGTTACGAAGGCCGCTTGGGGCCAGCGGGATTCGTAATCTGCTCGACACAGTAATGGGAACAAACACATGGAGCACCATACGCTCAAGCAGATCGAGCAGATACTTGGTTATACGTTCAATAATCCCCATCTTTTGGAGCATGCGTTTACCCATGCGTCTATTGCAGACGATCGGTTATTGAGCAATGAACGTTTAGAGTTTCTCGGCGATGCCGTCTTAGGCGAAATTATTTGCGAACAGCTCTTTAAGCGGTTCCCGGGTTATCTCGAAGGCGATCTGACGAAGGTCAAAAGCATGCTGGTGTCACGCCGCACCTGTGCGAAAATATGTCGCATATTGGGATTGCATCACTATATCCAGGTCAGCAAGGGGATCTCCGACACCAAAGCCCTGACCACATCGCTGGCGGCCTGTTTGTTCGAAGCGGTGATCGGTGCGATCTATGTTGACGGCGGACATGAGGCGGCACAGCAGTTTATTTTGCAAGCGTATCAGCCCATGCTTGACAAAGCCGATGCCAATCATTCCCAGGGCAACTTTAAGTCCCTGCTTCAGCAATACACACAGCAGCACCTGAACAGTACCCCGATGTACGAATTGCTTGACGAGAAAGGGCCGGATCACAACAAGTGCTTCGAAGCGGCGGTGATCATCGGGGATCGTACGTTTGCCAGTGCGTGGGGAACGAATAAAAAAGAGGCCGAGCAAAAGGCGGCCTACAATGCATTGGTGGAACTGGGCCTACTGGAAGATCAAACCGCAGATGTGGCCGAATAGCGTCGGCGTTATGTAAATAACCATGTTAATGCGTACAGCACTACGGCGGTGATGATCACAAAGACAAACGTCGATATCGTCAGGGTGATGATCTCGCGAACAAACCGTTTGAGCTGAATTTGCTCGATTATCAATGCTTTATAAACGGTTGAAACCGAGACCACTAATGGGATAATCAACAGTAACGCCCATGGCGTTGTCCCGATGAACTGCGGATGAGAGAACGATGCCAGGATCATTGGGTTTCTCCTGTTTCGGGCAATGATTTCATATGAGCGCGATATAACGCATTGATGATACAGAGCAGATTTAATAAGCCCGCGATGGTGGTATAGAGCTGGCCGATCTCACGGGGTTTTCCGTACACGGGATACAATCCGGATCCGCCGAGATGGCCGAAATAAGCGACGATCGGCGAAGTCATGATCTGAGCGATATACCACGGCCACGCACCCACCGGATCGATCACGCCGACTGACCCAATGAACAGGCCGATCAAAAAGGTCAACGTCACAGCAATGAACAGGATGACGGCGCGGCGCTTCTGATTCATCAAAAAGTGCCCGCCGCCGGGAACAATCCATGCCGCTGCCGCGATGATCAGCTTGAAAAAGACGGGATTTTTTTTGATCGGCAAATGCACAGTCACATCCTTTTTTTATTGTGCTGCGGTATTCGGTTCGTTCGCATCCGATTGCTTGACGACTTTGAAATTCATTCGTTCAAGTATATTTTCAGGATTATAATGATCGATCGCCAGCGATTGTTGAACGGTAAAATCCTGCTGGAAGGCAAATATCGACTTGGCTCTTAAATACTGATCGGTCACGACCGGTGTGATATTGACGTCTTTGACACAATAATACGCCGGTTCGGGCGGAAATTCGAAAACGGTCGGTTCGAAATCATTTGAATCTGTTTCATCCAATAGATCATAAAGCTTTTGGACAAGGGCCTGCTGGCGTTTTTGCTCGAGGATAATAAACGGTCCTTTCGGATCGCCGGCAAACTGGACGGAAGTCGTAAAGATCGACATATTGGAAATATGCCTGAGTCCTTGCAGCGGGATCAATTCAAAATTCGGTTGGTTTGGTTCTTTGCCTGGATATTTCTCATTCATCGCGTCAACAGCGGTATCCCATCCATCCTGGGGTGCTTTTTCGATCAATTGCTGTGCGGCTTGTTGAGCCATGGTCATGGCCGCTTTTTTCTTCATGTCTTCAACGATCTTTTCTTTCAAGACATATGTTTGCGAGGGCGTGTTGGCATCGAGCGAAATCGTTTCCAGTGAAAAAGTCAAATTCATATCATCGGGTACAAAACTCGGTTGAGCATCCACGATTCGCGCAATTAATGCGAATTCGCCCATCATATCGGTGCAGGGACCGAGGGTTTGATAGAGGCGCGGCTTTGGGGCGTCAAATGGACCCAATTGGGTCAGATTCAGCGGATCGACAGCGAAGGCCAACTCGGGCAGCCGAATGGGGGCATGAACATGACTTTGCAGGTACAGACGGGGCAATACTTCGTCGGCCGACATATCAAGAATGCTCAGTAATCCGGTCTGGCCGGCGATCAAGTCAATTTCATATTTTTTGGATAATTCAGCGACGACGTTGGAATAATCCCCGCTGGCTTGCTCGTATTGTTCGTCCGTCATCTCATTGATCATGAGATCGGATTCCTGCAGGCCCTGTTCAACCTTTCGTTTGGCATCTTCAAGGATGCGGATCATCGTGGATTGGACTTTGCGATTAAACAGGCGCTCGGAAATGGTCCCGACAACCTGTGCGAAGCTTTGGGTAACGGTTGTGGTTTCGCTGTTGGGATCGTTAGGGTCCAACGGTACAGTCTGGGTGAACTGATCCACATTCTGTTGATAGAAACTTTCCATTTCTTCGGCAGTAGGTGCGTCTGCGATCTTTTCGGCCTGTTCTCTTTTAACAGCGATATATTCCAATTGGATCCGTGCGGGTTGTTTATAACCGAAGCCGTAAGGGTTGGCTTCATTCATTTCGTTTGCGAGATTGCCTTTATAGGTGTTCAAATGCTGCAGGATTTCGTCTTGGGCAGGATCTTCGATCTCATCGGTAAAACTGTCGGCACGAACGGGTACGACGTCGGCATTCAACCTTTCAATCTCATTTCGCACTAAATGTTTGAGCTGTGCCTGGGTGAGATTTTCCGCTGAACAGACCAGCCGGGCATATTCGCCGACGGCCATGAGGTCTGCATAGACCTGCAGGGCACGTTTTTCTGAAATGCTTCGTTTTTGCGTCATGAAGCGCATGATATTCGCATAGCTGAATTCCGGATTGACTTTCGGCAGCAGTGCGGCTAATTGTTGGGCGGCCTGGTCGATCGGAATCTTGATCCCGGCTTGGTGGGCTTCGGCCTTCAGCAGCAGCCATAACAGATTCACATTGCCCATACTGCCGGTATATATGGAGTCAATTTCGTTTTCAGAAACTATCAAACCGGTGTTTTGAACCATTTGTTTGATCTGCATGTTGATCATCGGCGAAAGCCCCTGATCGGGGAACAGTAACTCGCCGAGCATGACCATCGTCAGGTCCGGGGCACGCATGAGCGGGGAGATCGTTTTTTTCAGGATTTGCGGTGCCTGAAGGCTTTTGAGAATCTCCAGTTCCTGGCGGGCATAGTCGAGGTCATAGTCGGTGATCTTTGTTTTTTGGCCGTAGTAGGCGACGGCTTTCTTTTTGGCCGAGCCCTGACCCAGGATATAACTGAGCGAACTGCCGCCGATGAAACCCACCATCAGGATAATGACCACTACGGCCATGATCTTGGATTTATTCTTACGAAACCATTTTACCAGATGCATAGTTTTACTCCGAATATTCGTTTTTGTATTGAAACGCACAAGTATAGGCAAATCCGAAGCGTTTGCAAGAAAAATAGCCATTTGCGACCGTGTATTTTGGCGAGATGATGATTTGGGTAAGTTGGGGCTGTTTAGGTAAAAAATGTTGAAAACACCGTCTAAATCGGTATGATGGTTCCAGGAATGGATACAGGGTCACATAACAATTCAAGCCGAGCGTTTGATCGGGCTGTTAATATCATCCCCGGGGGGGTGAATTCTCCGGTCCGCGCATTCGGGAGCGTGGATGGCAAGCCGATTTTTATCGAATCGGCCCGAGGCTCCAGGATTTACGATATCGACGGAAACGAATACATTGACTATGTGGGTTCATGGGGCCCGATGATCCTGGGGCATACCTGTCCGTCCGTGATCAAGCAGGTTATTCATGCCGCAGCGCGAGGGACCTCATTTGGTGCGGCCACTGTTGGTGAGGTTGAATTGGCCCAGCAAATCATCGACGCATATCCTGCGATCGACAAAGTGCGGCTGGTCAGCAGCGGTACCGAAGCGGTGATGTCGGCGATCCGACTGGCTCGGGCCTATACCCGTCGCGATCTGATTATCAAAATGCAAGGCGGTTACCACGGCCACAGCGACGGGTTGCTGGTTCAGGCCGGCTCGGGTGTGGCCCAGACATCGACCGCATCCAGCGCGGGTGTGCCGCAGGACATTGCGAAATTGACCATCGTCGTGCCGTTTAACGATCTGGATGCGGTGCGAACGGCTTTTGAGACGTATCCCGAGCAGATCGCAGCAGTCCTGGTCGAGCCGGTGGCGGCCAACATGGGTGTCATCGCGCCGGTCGAAGGTTACTTACAGGGATTGCGGGATATCTGCGATATCAACGATGCGCTGCTGATGTTCGATGAAGTCATTACCGGATTTCGTATCGCTTACGGCGGTGCGCAGGAACGTTACGGTATCCATTCGGATATAACCTGCCTGGGCAAGGTTGTCGGCGGCGGTCTGCCGATGGCGGCCTTTGGAGCACGAGAAGCGATCATGAATTTATTGGCACCCTGCGGACCGGTTTACCAGGCGGGCACCCTCAGCGGTAATCCGCTGGCGACGGCCGCGGCCAATGCGACGCTGGAAATCCTGCGATCAATGGATATTTATCAAACACTGGAACAGCGATCTGCTGTTCTGGAAGAAGGATTGAAAGCGGCGGCTGTGGATGCGGGTATTGCGGTAACGATCAATCGGGTGGGGTCGATTATGAGTTGTTTTTTCACGGACCGGCCGGTACGCAATTTCACGGATGTGCAGTCCCAAAATATTGACCAATTTAAACAGTATTTTTCACAGATGCTGCAGCGGGGGATTTACCTGGCCCCCAGTGCGTATGAGGCGATGTTTGTCTCTCTGGCACACAGCGATGAGGATATCGAACGAACGATCCAGGCGGCGCGCGAAAGTTTTGTTTTATTGAAATAACAATTTTAGAAAAGGAGTTAGCATGCAGCACCGGACCGTAAGTTGTCTACTGGCAGGATGGATCGTATTTATGGCAGGCTGCTCGACGATGCAGCAGGCGGATTTTTACATATCGCCCAATGGCTGTGACGAATGGTCGGGTAAACGGGCCGCGGCCAATACCGATGGAACAGACGGGCCGTTTAAAACTCTTGCCCGTGCCCGTGATGCAGTCCGCCGCGCCAATGCCAATCGCGATCTGCGGATCATGCTGCGGGGCGGCGATTATGTGCTTGAAGATACGATTGTTTTCGGTCTTGAAGATTCTGCTGCTAACGGCCGTCAGGTCATCTTTGAAAATTACCCCTTGGAGACTCCCGTTATTTCATCGGATGTCAAGATCACCGGTTGGAAAAAACTCACAGGTGATATTCCGGGATTGACAGCTAACGTCAACGGCAATGTCTGGGTCGCCGATGTCCCCGATGCACTGGGCGCGATCTACGCCTTATATGAGAATGGTAAGCCGCTGCAGCGCGCGAAAACCGAGCGGTTCATGTCCCCGTTTAAGCTTAAAGGGTGGCGCGAGCTTGCCAATCGCGAATTAGGCAGGCACACGAAGATCCGATGCCCGAATGAGTTTGACCTGCGTGTTTTTTCAAATCTCAATGACATGGAGCTTTTTGTCAAGCCGACCATTCCGTGGACATTTAATATTCTTTCAGTGCGATCAATCGACGTGGAAAATCATTTTATTCATACCGTTGAGCCGGCCAGTTATGCGATGAGTCAGGTTCACCACGACAAGCATTTCTGGCTGGAGAATACGTTCGAATTTCTCGATGAACCGGGTGAATGGGTTTATGACAGTGATTCGAAAAAACTCTATCTGTGGCCCAAATCCGGCAAACCCGGTGATATTGTCGCGCCCAAACTGGTGGAATATATTCGCATCGAGGGGGATATCGATTATGACGGCCCAAAAGATGTACCGGTTCGCGGGATTGTCTTTCGGGGTTTGAATTTCGTCCGGGCCAACCGGTTCAAATGGCCGCAGGGGATGGTCGGCCGGGGCCTGCAGCACGACTGGGAGGCTTTCGACAAATCCTCTGCGATGATTCGGATGCGCGGGGCCGAAGATTGCGTGATTGATGATTGCCGCTTCGTCAATACCGCCGCCACGGCCGTGCGGCTGGACCTGCATTGCCAAAATAATCGGATCATTAACAGTACCTTCGATCGTGTCGGCGGGGTGGGCGTCCTGCTGGCCGGTTATGGTCCGGGGACCAAAAACGTCAATAAACGCAACGAGGTTGTGAACAATCAGTTCCGCTATATCGGCGAATATTACTGGCATAGTCCGGCAATCTTTGCCTGGCAAAGCGGTGAGAACCTGATCGCACATAACGATATTACGCATATGCCTTATACCGGGATCGTGGTCAGCGGACGGATTATCTGGGACCGGAGAGGGATCGGGGAATGTTCCAAAACCATCCGCTGGGATGAAGTGGATCAGGCACTTGGTAAGAAATATAATGAAGAACCGGACTGGTACCTGCGCGAGCCGTTTCTGCATGCCCGAAAGAATATCCTCCGACGCAATCGTATCAGTCGCGTTATGGAGAAGATGGGCGACGGTAACGCGATCTACGTCTCCGGATGCGGGGGCGGTAATGTCGTCAAGCGAAATTATGTTTATGATATTTATGAAAACGGACCGGTCGGAGCGGTTTCCGCCCTGCGGACGGATGACGATCAGTACGAAACGATTTTGACTGAGAACATTATCTATAACTGCCATTGCCCGGCGTTTATTCTCAAGCATCGCAACAATCAGTTCACGAACAATATTATGGTCAACTGCGGTACGCAAAATCCCGATGTTCGTAAACGGCATAAAGCCTATATCCCGATGCGGCTGGGCCCGGTAACCGGCTCGGTGATCAAGGCCAATATTTTCTATACGACCGATCCGCGTATGACCGCCTACGAATACGGCAAGACTTACGGCGAACCGTCGGATATTCGTCAATGCCATGCCGATTATAATGTCTATTACTGCCCGATCGATCCGAACTGGCATACTGCCAAACTGGCAGTGCATCAGGCTGACGGGATTGAACAGCACAGCTTCTGCGCCGATCCGTGTTTTATGGGTATTGCCAATGAAAATTTCTGCCTGGAATCCGATTCGCCGGTTCTTAAAAAGGTGCCCCATTTTAAGCAGATCAGTATCGATACTATCGGACTGTTGAAAAATCCTGTCCGCTGATCGGGCGATTCGCCGATTGTATGGAATATTACAGTCATGACAGAATTTGAGAACAATAAACGCTTTAGGGAGATTGACCTATGGATGCGGAACACCAAAACGACAAAAAACTGATCGAAACAACCGATTGTCTCGAAGCGGTCGGAGTCTTTCGGATGTGGAAAAACGGCTTATTTATCGTAATGTTATTGGGATTATTAATGCTGCAGTTTGGTTTCTGGCTGGTAACGGCTGATGTGGTCAAGCCCGATGATTATCAGCCCCCGCAGGCCGAACCTGAATCTTATGCCAAAGTTGTTGTTGAAGAAAAGGCACCCGAGCCGGCTGTGCAGCCGGACACCAATGATGCCAATGCACTTGCGGGTGCGGTCACATCTGCTCAGCCGAATAAGCCGGGCGAGACGAATGAGCCGGTGGTCGTCAAAATCGTCGAGGAGAAAAAGACACCTGATGGCGGATTTTTTATCAAGGAAAGCCATTTTACAGCCGGGGTTCGATTCGTTAATTTTATTTTGATCCCGGTTGCGATCCTGTATTGTCTGGCGCTGCTGTTTACACTGAAAGTGTCCATGCTGGGGCGGCTCGGCGGGATCAATCATATCGCCCGCGCGTTTTTCGTCTCACTGGCCATGGTTGTCTTTTTCCTGCCCTGGCAGAAATATTTCCCCAATATTGTCTCTGGGATGATGTATAGTCCCGATGAACTGCTGCAGGGGCATAAAGCCCTGGCCGACGGCGGTTTACTGGGACATTTGTATTATTACATTCGATTCACGGTCTATTGGCTTTTTATTTTTGTGTTGTTGATCTTATCGCAGGTCCGCAGCAGTCGCTGGTCTTCGGCCAGTTTGCGCCGCCTGGAAATCGTTTAATCGTCAGGTCAATTTACGAATTAACTCGATCTGCTGAGGGTGTTGCCTGAGCAGTTCATCGCGGTTAGCGGACTGGGAATCCGTAAATTCAAAGCCCGGGGAAACCGTACATCCCAGTAGGGCGAAGCGACCGGATTCACTTAGAAAAGATCCTTGCCAAATGCCTTGCGGAACGATGACCTGTAACTGGTGTCCGTGTTCGATATCGTTGCCTAATGTGATCGTTTTGTCTTTGCCGTCCGGGTGTAATTGCAGCATCGTGACCGGATCGCCGCAGTAAAAGTGAATTATCTCGTCGCTTTTGACCCGGTGCAGTTTCGAAAAATGTTCGGGAGTGATCAAGTACAGGATCGCAGTACTGAAATGCCGCGGCCCGTCGTAACGGTCTGACAAGGCGGCTTTTGCGATGGATTCAGGGCTTCGATAGGTTTCAACATAGAAGCCGCCCTCATCCGGCAGCGGCTTCATGTGAAAATGATCGATGATCGCTTTGGCGGTCAGCATCAGTGGTTACACCACTTCGACGGAAGTAATCGTCACCGGATCGGCGGGGACATCATCGTAGTGACCTTTTGACGTTGTCTGTACCTCGGCGATTTTATCGACGACATCGAGTCCGTCGGTGACTTTGCCGAAAACGGCGTAGCCGGGATTGTCCGGGCCGGCGTAATTGAGAAAATCATTGTTTTTATGGTTGATAAAAAACTGGCTGGTCGCACTGTCGGGATCGGAAGTGCGGGCCATGGCGATCGTGCCGCGGTCGTTTTTCAGGCCGTTGGCGGCCTCATTTTGGATTGCCGGACGGGTTTGCTTGTTTTTCATCTCCGGCGTAAAGCCGCCGCCCTGGATCATAAAGTCTTTGATGACCCGGTGAAAGATCGTTCCGTTATAAAACTGATCGTTGACGTATTGGAGAAAGTTTTCGACGGTTTTAGGTGCATTTTCCCCGTCCAGTTTGATCAGCATATCGCCCATCGAGGTTTGCAGTTTAACGTTTGGATTGTCCATGATATTCCTTTTGTTTTTTAAGAGGTTCCGGTTAACCAGAAGACGACTTGTATCTTCTGTTCGTACTGCGGTTTAATAATCTGAAACCGCATTCCGATCATACCCGGACGGTTGCTGAAGTTCAACGAACTTTTTCGCGTATTGGTCACAGCTTTGCATTTCCTGCTCGTTCCATTTGCAGTCCAGGTAGGTTTTATACCATTGAGCGGCGTTTTCGAAGTCTTCCAGATGAAAATAACAATTGGCGATCTTATAGGCGATACGATATTGATATTCGAAGTGTTCGGCGTATTCCCAGGCTTGCTGGTACATCGGCAATGCTTTTTGATAGTTGTTGCTGTAGTACATCGCCTGGGCGGCCATAACGGAGGCGCGCCGTTGATAGCCGCTGGAAGGGTTATGGAGGACCGGTTCGAGGATTTTCAGGCATTTTTCGAAATCTCGTTTTTGCAATGCGATTCGAGCCGTTTCCAATAGCGCCAAGTCATAATGGGGTCGATACTGCAGCGCGGTTTGCAGGTACGCTTGTTTGGTTTGCAGATCATCGGTTTGCAATGCCTTATACAGGGCTGCTTCGGCGGGGCAGTTGCGTTTAATAAAATCGAGCATCTCGATATTGATCTGGCTCCACGACCGGCCGGTCGCTTTTTCGAGATTCTCAAGTGTACAGCCATCATTCAATGACAGCTTGATAAATGATTCGAGTGCGTTATTAACACTAAGCCAGTAGATCAGTTCGCGGGAAAAGTGCTTGGCATAGTCCATCCGTTCAAAGGTCTCTTCATTCTGCGCGGCGGAAAAAAGCAGCTTAATATTGGGCCGCGAGCCGCTGTCAATTTTTTCTTTTAAAACAGTATTTTCGCACGGAATCGGATTCTTGAAGAGCAATGTATCATCGTGAAGCTGTGATTGTGCGCCCAGCCACCACGAAAGGCCTTCTGTAAACCACAGCGGCGCATCAGGATCATTAGCAAGGATCATGTGGTGGACAACTTTGGGCAGCAGATCGTATCTGAAATTATCCGGTTCGAAATGACATTTCACCAGATAGGTATAAACAGTCGGTTCGCTGGGCACATAAAAACCGAGCTGGGTGCGGGTATCATCAAAATTGGCAGTAATCTGCTGATTCATTTGGTCCGGTGTGGGGGACTGGTAAATATTCAAAGGGCTTTTGAAATCTTTGGGCAGATACTTTTGTTGTACAACGTCTATAAAAGCAGACAGATACTGCTTGATATAGGCAGCCTGACAGGGATCGACATCGGTTTTGAGTGTAAACAAGCCCTCAATGGAATCCGGGCGGGAAAAACTGTACTCGTCATCATCATACTGACCAAGACACGGCAGAGCCAAGATGGCTACCATTACCCATAATACAGTTTTTTTGCTTCTCATTATGTTCGCTCTCACATTGGACTTTGTCTAATATACCAATTTTTGGTAATTTATCAAGTATATTTTTTGTTAAAATTTGTTCCGGTTGATGCTATATAATCGGTGACCTGGAATTAAGATGGTTAAAGAAAACGTTATCAAGCTTGAAAATGTCTCAGTGGTTCGCCAGGGCCAAACCATTCTCCAAGGGATCGATTGGCAGGTCAAGGCTCACCAGTGCTGGGCGATTCTTGGGGCTAACGGTTCCGGCAAATCGACCCTGGCCGGGGTGTTGTGCGGCTATATTTGGCCGGCGGACGGGACAGTTGCCGTTTTGGGTGAAACATTCGGCCGTACTGATATGGCTCGGTTGCGCAGCCGCATCGGGCTGGTTGAAGTTTCGCGAGTCCCACAGTTTTATCCCGAGACACCGGTTCGCGAAATCATTGCCACCGGTTTATTCGGGACGATTATCCTGCCGTGGTATAAAGACATGGGGCCGGATCAATGGCAGGTGGTTGACTGTGAGATTAAAGAAATGGGTCTTGAGGAGTTTGTCGAGCAGCCGTTCGGGCGGCTCTCGACCGGTGAACAGGCCAAGGTCCTGATCGCCAGAGCCATGGTGTCGCGGCCGCAGTTGCTGATTCTGGATGAGCCGACGGCCGGTCTGGATATCGGCAATCGTATGAAAGTCATTACTATGCTCGAGAAACTCGCTATGCGAAATAATCCCCCGACGGTGATCGTCATTTCTCATCATGTCGCGGAACTGCCGCGAACGATCACGCATACATTGGTGCTAAAGCAGGGGCAAATCCTGCGGCAGGGCCAATGCACCGAGGTCATTACCTCTGAGGTAATGAGTGAGGCCTTCGATTGCCC
>CAZFDE010000024.1:0-34770 GCA_964517795.1 uncultured Pirellulales bacterium
CTGACATTTAAAACGTCGTTAAAAGAAAGATCGCAATACGATCACCCGAAGGGGTATTCGGCTTGCAGCTTCATTTGTGATGAATTGGCTAAACACGGCATCAAAACACATCCTATAGAAAATTATCGCGATATTGCATGGTCTGTTGACTGTGAAATTGATTCAAAGACAGTTTTCTTTTTTGTGGGATATCTGGGAACCAAATATACGGATTGGCAGCTTGTTATTTGTTCTGGCACAGGGCTGTTCAAGCGGCTGTTGGGCTATAAAGATAAACCGCAACGCATCGAACTTGCTCGATCGATTCATTCAATCTTATCCAATGACAACAGATTCAGCGATTTAAAATGGTTTTCCCGATACACAGACAGTCCCAAGGATAACTCATTTCCTGTTCCGTTTGCTACGTAGGGTGCGTTATCAAACGCACCATTTCAATCAATAGCCATCACCGGTTATGATTTCGGTGCGATTTTATCACACCCTACCTTTTCGTTGCTCGGTATTTGGGATCCGGGATTCGATTTGCGTGGACCTGAAGGTCCACGCTACAGGTAACTCGGGGTGACAATTTTCTGTGTGCTCTGGGGCTAAGCTATTTTGCCAAGAGCAGGTTTTTTTCGCCGACGAGCTTGCGGATTTTGCGGCAGAAGTCCATATCGGGATTGACGGCGAATTCTTTGGATGCCGTCGCGTGGATTCGGCCGTGGTCGGTGCGGATCGCGATATACAGTGGGCTCGTGCCCTGATGGTGGCGGCAAATCGTTTTGATCTCGGCGATCTTTTCCGGCGTCATCTGCGGGGCTTCCAATAGGACCCGGATGCGGCCGGTGAGCTTGTCGCGAACATCGTCGATCGCGATCACCTCGTCGGCATAGATATTGGGTTTCTCGCGGCGGGTATCGACTTTACCCTTGACGAAGATGACCGTATCTTCCACCAGCAAATCCGCGAAGGCGTTGAGCTTATTTGGAAAGAGTACAACCTCCGCGGAGCCCTGCAGGTCGTCGAGGACGAGCACGGCCATTTTTGAGCCGGCGTTTCGCCCGCTCCTGGTGATATGGGTGCGGATTTTGGTGATCATCCCGCCGATGATGACCGCGGCGTCCTGCGGGCAGGTCTTGATCTGGCTGCTGTTGTGCGTCGAGTAGATATTGATCGTCTCGGCCCAGTGGCTCAGCGGGTTGCTGGTGACATAAAAGCCGAGGACCGCCTTTTCGAACGCGAGCATCTGCGGCTCGGGCCACGGATCGACCTGCGGCAGCTTCTGGGCGTCTTTGCCGTAATCGTCGGCCACGAGATCACCAAAGATATTCATCTGTCCGTTCTGGCGGTCGGCCTGGGCGGCGGTACCGATCTGCATCGCTTTTTCCAGCCCGGCCATCATCTGCGCGCGGTTGCCGCCGAGCCGGTCGAACGCACCCGCTTTGATCAGGGCCTCGAGGACCTGTTTGTTGGCCGCCCGCAGATCGACGTTCTCACAGAAATGAAACAGGCTCTTGAAGCGGCCGACTTTTTCGCGGGCCGCGATGATCTTCTCGACCGCCTTTTCGCCGACGCCTTTGACCGCGGCGAGGCCGAAGCGGATCACATCGGCGTGTTTCTTGTCGCGGCCGGTGTCGATCGGGGTGAACATGATGCCGCTTTCGTTGATATCGGGCGGGCGGACCTCGATATTCATCTGGCGGCACTCGCCGATATAGTCCACAATCTTATCGGTGCTGTCCATTTCGTAGGTCAGCAGGGCCGCCATGAATTCGACCGGGTAGTAGGCCTTCATGTACGCGGTCTGGTAGGCGATAAAGGCGTAGCGGGTCGAGTGGCTCTTGTTGAAGCCGTAGCCGGCGAACCGCTCAATCAGCTCGAAGATTTCCGAGGCCTGGTTCTCGGTCAGGCCCTTATCGACACAGCCGGCGATGAATCGTTTTTTCTCCTTGGCGATGGTCGAGGCCTTTTTCTTGCTGATCGCCTTAATCAGTGTATAGGCCTCGCGCAGCGGGATATCGCCGAGCCGGTTACAGATGCGCATGACCTGTTCCTGATAGACCATAATGCCGTAGGTTTCCTTGAGTACCTCGGTCATGATCGGGTGCGGCAGGGTCCATTTGGCACCGTGCTTGCGGTCGATGTAGTCGGGGATGAGCGTCATCGGGCCGGGCCGGTAGAGCGCGTTGGCGGCGATGAGGTCTTCGATGCGGTCCGGCCGCATTTTCATCAAGAGGTCCTGCATCCCGCCGGATTCGAACTGGAAGATGCCTTTAGTTCGGCCGTTGGCGAAGATCGCCAGGACTTTCGGGTCTTTGAGGTTGAGCTTTTCGAGGTCAATATCGATATCGTGATTTTCCTTGACGAGTTTGCGCGCCCGCTGCAGGACGCTGAGGGTCTTGAGGCCGAGAAAATCCATCTTTAAAAGGCCGACTTTTTCGACGGTCGGGCCTTCGAACTGGGTGATGATATCGTCAGCGGCGGCGGGTTTGTAGAGCGGGATGTAGTTGGTCAAGGGTTCCTCGGCGACGACGACGCCGGCCGCGTGGACCGAGGCATGACGCACGAGACCTTCGAGTCGTTTGCAGATATCGATGACCGCGTGCGTTTGCGGATCGCTGTCATAAGCATTTTTCAACTCCGGCTCCTGCTCCATCGCCGCATCGAGCGTCATGCCGAGCGTTTCGGGGACGAGTTTGGCCAATCGGTCGGCCTCGGAGAGCGGGACGTTCTTGACGCGGCAGATGTCGCGGATGACCGCGCGGGCCTTCATCGTTCCGAAAGTGATGATCTGGGCGACGTGGCCGTACTTGCGGCGAACGTAATCGATGACCTCGGCGCGACTGTCCTGGCAGATATCGATATCGATATCGGGCATCTCGTTTCGGGCCGGGTCCATGAACCGCTCGAACAGCAGATCGTACTGGATCGGATCCACATCGCACAGGCCCAGGCAGTAGCCCACCAGCGTACCGACGCCGGAGCCGCGGGCGCCGACCGGGATATCGTGGTCGTGGGCATACTTGCAGAAATCCCAGACGATCAGGAAGTAACTCGCGAAGCCTTTGGATTCGATAACCTCCAGTTCGCGATCGAGCCGTGTCTTGATCTGGTCGGTGATCTTGCCGTAGATTTTTTTGGCGTTGTCGCAGCAGAGTTTGGTCAGAAAATCTTCCGGACTTGAACCGTCCTGCGGCTTGAAGACCGGCGCGTGGCGGGTCTTGAGGTCCAGTTCGACGTTGCAGCGTTCGGCAATCGCCAGCGTGTTATCGAAGGCATGGGGCAAATCGGGAAAGAGCGAACGCATTTGGTTGGGACTTTTGAGAAAGACATCGCGCGGGTAGATCATGCGCTGCGGGTCGTCGGCTTTGGCATTGGTGCTGATGCAGCAGAGGCAGTTGTGGGCCTCGTAATCGTCTTCGGTGAGAAAGTGCACGTCGTTGGTCGCGATCAGGCCGATGCCTTTTCGGTTGGCCAGGTCGATCAGGCCCTGGCGGATTTGCGGCTCATCGGGTTCATGGTACTGAATCTCGATAAAGTAATTCTTCTCACCGAAGATTTCCAGGAACGAATCGACGGCAGCCTCGGCGCCGGCGATATCGTCGCGAGCGATTAATGAGGGAATCTCGCCTTTGAGACAGGCGGATGCACAGATCAATCCTTCGCTGCACTCGGCGAGAATCTCCTTGTCGATCCGCGGGCGGTAGTAGAACCCCTCGAGGTAGCCGGCGCTGGTGAGTTTCAGGAGGTTCTTGTAGCCGGTGTTATTTTCGGCGAGCAACAGCAAGTGATAGGCCGCGTCGGCGATGCCGGATTTGTTGCGGTCGAAGCGGCTGTCGGGGGCGATGTAGGCCTCGATGCCGAGGATCGGTTTGATCTTGGCGCTGCGTGCGGCGGTGTAAAAATCAACCGCGCCGAACATGTTGCCATGGTCGGTCAGGGCGATCGTGTCCATGCCGAGTTCGCGGCACTGCTTAAACAGCGGCTTAAAGGCGATGGCACCATCCAGCAGGGAATACTGACTGTGAACGTGTAAATGTGTAAATCCTTTACTCGACATCGATTAAAACGCCTCCTTGTGTTCTATGACCCTGCCATCATAAAAACTGGGATTGTTTCTGTCAAGATTCAGTTCGTGATTCGGCATTGTTTTGTAAAAAAGATTTGAAGTTTTGGGTGATTTTGGTTATATTTGTTTGTTGCCAGGGGAGCCCGAAGGTCGCATCGGCGGCCGAGAGGCTGAGATATCCCGACGGTCGGGATGACCCTTGAACCTGATCAGGTTAGCACCTGCGAAGGAAGGCCAAAAGCAGGATTTGATATTGAACGCGCTTCCTTCGGGCAAGTGCGTTTTTTTATTGGGATTTTTGATGCAGAATCGGCAGGACAAACTCGCTAAGGCGGTTGTCGGGATTGCCGGGCTCGGCGGGCTCGGCTCGGTGGCGGCTGTTGCGCTGGCGCGGGCGAACGTGGGCAAGTTGATCGTGGTCGATTTCGATATCGTCGAGCGGGCGAATCTCAACCGCCAGCATTACTTCATCAATCAGGTCGGCCGGGCTAAGGTCGATTGCATGATCGAGAATCTCAAGCGGATTAATCCGGCCGTTTGCGTTGAAGGGCATCAGATAACATTGGGACCGGATAACATCCCGGATGTTTTCGCCGAGGCCGACGTGATTGTTGAATGTCTTGACCGGGCCGAGCAAAAACAGATGTTCATCGAAACGGTGCTGAGGAAAATGGATCAGCCGGTTGTTTCGGCTTCGGGCCTGGCCGGTTATGGCGACAGTAATGCGATCCGGACCTGGCGGGTCAACGAACGGTTGATCCTGGTCGGCGACGGCGAAACGGGGATCGACCAAGAGCCGTTTTTAACGGCCGCCCGTGTCGGGATTGCCGCCTGTCACCAGGCCAATGCGGTTCTGGAACTCATTTTGAACGATTCATAAAGAGGGTATAATGGCAAAGTTGATGATTAACGGCAAACCAAAGGATTTCGAGGACGGCCTGCCGGCGACGTTAGCGGCACTGCTGGAGGCGCTGCATGTCGAGGCGGCTACGGTCGTTGCCGAGGTGGACGGCGAGATCGTGCCCCGAGAAAAGTTTGCCGAAACAAAAGTGGTCGAGGATCAGGCCATCGAACTGGTGCGATTCGTGCCGGGAGGATGATTTATGGATAAGCTGAAAATTGCAGACAAGACATTCGATTCGAGATTGCTGGTGGGGACCGGCAAATTCGCCGGACCGGACATTATGGCGGATGCACTGGCGGCCAGCGGCAGCGAGATCGTTACCGTTGCCTTGCGGCGGGTGGATATCGAGAACGCGCAGGATGATATGCTGGCGGCGATCGACCGAGATAAGTATCTGCTCTTGCCGAATACCTCCGGTGCGCGCGATGCGGCCGAAGCGGTGCGGCTGGCCAAACTCGCCCGGGCCGCGACCGGAATCCGGTGGCTCAAGCTCGAAGTAACGCCCGATCCGTATTACCTGCTGCCGGACCCGATCGAAACGCTCAAAGCCGCCGAGATTCTGGTTAAGGAGGGCTTTACCGTGCTGCCGTATATCAATGCCGATCCGGTGTTGTGCAAACGGCTCGAAGATGCCGGCACGGCGACGGTGATGCCGCTGGCCAGTCCGATCGGTTCGAATCAGGGCCTGCGGACGCGGGCGGCATTGGAAATTATTATCGAACAGGCAAACGTGCCGGTGGTGGTCGATGCGGGGCTGGGACTGCCGTCCCACGCGGCCGACGCGATGGAGATCGGTGCCGATGCGGTCCTGGTCAATACCGCGATTGCTACGGCTGACGACCCGGTACAGATGGCCCGTGCATTCAAATTAGCGGTCGAAGCCGGACGCGCCGCACGCCTGAGCGGCCCCGGCTCGGTTAAGCGTAAGGCCGATGCCTCCAGCCCGTTAACGGGATTCTTGCGAGATGCATAATTCATCGTTACAGATTATTGAATATCTTTCACAGCGCCGGCTCGACGGCCACGGCGACCGCTGGCGGGCGCAGCTCGATGCGATCGGTTCGCAGGATGTCGAACGGGCGCTGGCGATGCCGGCGGGTGTGTATGACTTCCATAAGCTGATGGCACTGATCTCACCCGCCGCGGAGGATTATCTCGAACCGATGGCCCGGCTTTCGCAGCAGCTTACGGTCCAGCGGTTCGGTAAGACGATGAAGCTCTATATCCCGCTGTACCTGTCGAACTACTGCATCAATCGCTGTGCATATTGCGGATTCAATACCGCGCATGCATTCGAAAAGACACGGCTGACCATCGCCGAAGCGCTCGACGAGGCCGCCGTTCTGCACGAGCAGGGATTCGCCGACCTGCTGCTGGTCAGCGGCGAGGACCCGCAGTATATCACCGTCGATTATCTGGTCGAGCTGGCCGGCAAATTGCGCAAGCGGTTCAGCAGTATATCGGTGGAAATCTACGCAATGGACACCGGCGATTATGCCCGGCTGTTCGAGGCGGGGGTCGAGGGCGTTACACTATACCAGGAGACCTATGACCGCGATGTCTATGCGTATTATCACCGCCAAGGGCCTAAGGCCGATTACGACTATCGGCTCGGCGCCCCCGACCGGTTCGCACAGGCCGGGATGCGGCAATGCGGGCTGGGCGTGCTGCTGGGCCTCAACGACTGGCGGGTCGAAACGCTCGCATTGGCCGAGCACGGTCACTACCTGATGAAAAAATACTGGCAGAGCCAAATCTCGTTCTCGTTCCCGCGGCTGCGGCCGGCCTACCAGAGCGACCAGCAGTACGCGCACCTCGTCAGTGACAAAAATATGGTGCAGATGATCACGGCGTTGCGGCTGTGTTTCGCCGATGCCGGGCTGGTCCTTTCGACCCGCGAAAGTGCGGCGTTTCGCGATCACTGCATCCATCTGGGGATCACCCGCATCAGCGCGGGCAGCCGGACGAATCCCGGCGGTTATCTCGGCCGCGACCGTGCGGTGCGCCAGTTCGAAATCGACGATAGCCGCAGTGCCGCCGATGTGGCCGGTATGATCAAACAGCACGGCTTCGATCCGGTCTGGAAGGACTGGGACAGGGCATTCGGTCAAACCGCATCGGAGTCGAAACGCCAATGAGCGATATCAATCTGCCCGATCGCGATGAATGTTTTCAGATGCTGCGGGAATATCATATCCCATCACATGTGCTGCGGCACAGTCTGGCGGTCGCCAAACTCGCGGTGTTTTTAGGGCATCGGTTAGCGGAAAAAGGAATCGACATCAATATTGACCTGATCGATCGGGCCTGTCTGCTGCATGACATCGTGCGTGTCTGCGATTTTGACCGGCTCGATTACACCAAATTCGATCAGCAGGTCACGGCCGAAGATAAACGCGTCTGGCAGCGGATCCGCAACATGTACGGCCATATGGTGCACGAAGATGCGGCCTACGAGATCCTCAAGGACGATTACCCCGAGTTGGCGACGATCATCAAAAAGCATCGCTATATGGGCCTGCTCGACGAGGACATGAAACCCAAAACATGGCAAGAGAAATTGATCTATTACAGCGACTGCAAGGTCATGCATGATCGGATCGTACCCGTGCGGCAGCGGTTAGAGGAGGCCCACCAGCGAAACGTCCACCTGCACGGTTCAGAAGAAAAGTGCCGCATCAACACCACCAAGGTCGATCCGTTGATCTACGCGATGGAAAAAGAGATCTTCGCGATCGTCGGCCTTGTCCCCGACGAGGTGGATGACAAATTTATAGACAATTACTAAGCCTCAGAGAGCACATAGTTCACAGAGAAAGCTACCCACAGGTATGGTGCGATGCATCGCACCCAATCACTATTTTTTGAGAAAACTTAATCTGACATAACCGTCCTTTGAGCCATCACAAAATTCTCTATTGAGATCAACCGATTTGCCGTGAATGATTATGGTTGGGGGGCGCAAGGGGTCTCAAACAAAAAATGAGAATCGTCCATTTAAAGCGTTGGCGGCCTCGATTCCCTCAAAGCCGCCTGGCTCGTTTGTTTTGCCTGTATTTGCCCCGGTGTGATCTGAAAACACTCAAAAAATAGGGATTCTCATGGCGAGTCGGCCCGGATTATGCGGAAAATTGCCACAAAATCAGCAAAATTCACACTTTTAGCAAAAAATCTTGACAGAAACCGGGGATTTCGTTAACTTCTGCGTTTCGGCTTATGCCGAGGACGGACAAAGTATATTTAAAAAACCTGTTTGGAGACTATTTGTGGCAAGTGAATTAGTACGTAATCTGATCAATGGCGGCGTCCATTTTGGCCATGGTGTCAGCCGATGGAACCCCAAGATGGAACCGTATATTTATGCCAAGCGCGGACGGATCCATATCATCGATGTCAAGAAGACACTGGAAGGCATGATCATCGCCAAGAAGCTGCTGGCGGAGACGACATCGAGCGGCAAGGATGTGATCTTTGTCGGGACCAAACGCCAAGCGCAAAAGATCGTTCAGCAGGCGGCCGAGAAGTGCGGGATGCATTATGTATCGCACCGCTGGCTGGGCGGAACGCTGACGAATTTTCGTACGATCCGCGCCCGGCTGCAGCGGCTCGAAGAGCTCGAGGCGATGGCCGAGGACGGCACACTTGACCAGGAAAGCAAAAAGCAGGCGTCACGTCTCAAACGCGAATTACGAAAGATCAAAGGCAACCTCGAAGGGGTTCGCAATATGTCACGGCTGCCCGGTGTGGTGGTGGTGGTCGATGTTCAGAGAGAATATTTGGCGCTTCGCGAAGCGCGGAAACTGGGGATCGCAACGGTCGGGATCATCGATACGAATTCCGATCCGGATAATGTGGATGTGGCGATCCCGGCGAATGACGATTCGATCAAGGCGATCGAGATCATTCTCAACGAATTAGCGGACGCCGTAGCGGTCGGCAAGACAATGGTCCGCACCGAAGAAACGGCCCCGCGCAAAGCCCGACGCGGCCGTTCGAGCCGTTCGGCGCTGGCCCGGGCCGACGAATCCGAACCGGCGCAAGCCGCCTCGCCCGGGGCCCCGACACCGACACCGGTGGTCGAGCCGGTGACGACCGAGCAGCCCGCAGCGGCTGAGGCGCCTGTCGAGCAGCGTCAGGCTGAACAGGCGGCCGCGGTCGAGAATGAAGAAAAGACCGCCGCCGATGCGGAACGAAACGGTAAAACCCAGCCGGCAGAGGATGCCAAGGAATCGTCGTAACGCATTTTGATTCAGTGTAAAAAAAGCCCCTGTCTGGAAAACACAAGATTACTTCAGGGGTATTTTTTTAGATAACGAAACATCTTTAAGATCGATTAAAAAACAGGAGTTGGACAATGAGTAATATTTCTGCAGCCGATGTGATGAAACTGCGAAAAATGAGCGGCCAGGGAATGATGGACTGCAAAAAAGCCCTGGGTGAAGCGGGCGGCGATATGGACCAGGCCATGGAAATTCTTCGCAAAAAAGGATTGGCGACGATGGCCAAGCGGGCCGAACGCGAAACCTCCGAAGGGATGGTCATCTCCGTCGCCTCCGATGACGGCAAGACGGTCGCTTTGGCGGCGCTGTGCTGCGAGACGGATTTCGTAGCCAAAAGTGACGACTTCAAGGCGCTGGCCGATAAGCTCGGCCAGGCGGCCATGGCGTGCGAGGCCGACGAAGGCGTGGATGCACTGCTGAACGTCGAGCTGGAGGGAAAATCCTATGAGCAGCACATCACCGAAACGGTCAGCAAGACCGGTGAAAAAACACTGGTCGGCGATTACACGCGTTTTAGCCTGGAAGGCCCCGGCCTGATCCAGGTTTACATCCACTTCAATAAAAAGGTCGGCGCGATGGTTCAGGTGGACACCAGCGATGACAGCGTTGCTTGCAATGAAGCCGTTCAGCAGGCGGCGGCGGATATCGCGATGCATATTACCGCGACCAAACCGCTGGCACTGGATAAAGATGGTATTGACGCGAGCCGGATTGAGCAGGAAAAGGCAATCTTTGCCGAGCAGGTTAAAAACAAGCCGGCCAATATCGTTGACAAGATCGTCGATGGGAAGATGAATAAATTCTATCAGGAACATTGTCTGCTGTCCCAGCCGTTTGTCAAAGATGACAGCAAATCGGTCGCCCAGGTAATCGAAGAGGCCGGCAAGCAGGCCGGCGGCACCGCGTCGATCAAGCGGTTTGTCCGATACGAAGTCGGATAATTGACGCACGCCGCCCAAAGCGGTATAACAGTGGCCGACAGGAGGTCCGAGAATGGCCCAGATCAAATACAAGCGGGTGTTGTTGAAACTGTCGGGCGAAAGCTTTTGTCAGCCCGGCGGATTCGGAATCGACGGCGATCAGCTTTCGTCGGTCGCCGAGCGGATCGCGGATATCTGTAAACTCGGTCCGCAGGTGGCGGTTGTCATCGGGGCCGGCAATTTTATTCGCGGCGAGGCTTTCTCCAAGAAAAGCAGTATTCCCCGCAATACCGCCGATTATATGGGGATGCTCTCGACGATTATCAACGGCTGTGCGCTTCAGGAAAAACTCGAGTATTTGGGCCAGCCGACGCGGGTGCTCAGTGCGATCGAAGTGGAAGCGATGTGCGAGCCGTTTATTCGCCGTCGGGCTTTTCATCATCTCGAATGCGGGCGGGTGACAATCCTGGCCGGCGGTACGGGCAACCCGTTTTTTACGACCGATACCTGTGCGGCCCTGCGGGCCTCGGAACTGGAAGCAGACCTGTTGATCAAGGCTACCAAAGTCGATGGTGTTTACAGTGACGATCCGAACAAAAATCCCGAGGCCACATTCTACGATACCCTGACATATGACGATGTGCTGCACAAGAACCTGCGGATCATCGATCACGCAGCGATCAGTCTGTGCCGTGAAAACCATATTCCGATCATTGTGTTGAATATTTTCAAGAAAGGCAATATTACCAAAGCCATCTGCGGCGAGAAGGTCGGTACCCGTATCAGCGATTAAGGAGTCTGCAAATGCCAACCAGTGAAACGATGAGCGAATGTCGAACGAAAATGGACAAGGCCGTCAATGTGTTCAAAGACGAACTGAAGGCCGTTCGCACCGGCCGGGCTTCGACCGGGCTGGTGGAGAATATCCGCGTGGAGTATTACGGCAATCCGACTCCGCTTAAACAGTTGGCGACCCTGGCCGCCCCGCAGGCAGACATGATCGTGATCAAACCCTTCGATCCGGAATCCGCCAAAGAGATCGAAAAAGCCATTAAAGCCAGCGAGTTGAGCATCGCCCCGATCGTGGAAGGCAAGATCATTCGGCTCAACGTGCCGGCCCTGAGTGAAGACCGGCGCAAACAACTGGTCAATCAGGTCAAATCCAATGCCGAGCAGGCCAAAGTCAGTCTTCGCAATATCCGACGCGACGCGATCAAGCAGCTTGAAAAGCTGGAAAAGCGTAAGGAAATTACCGAAGATGACCTGGAAAAAGGCAAAAAACAGGTCGATGATGTGACACGTGATTTTACGGACAAGATCGACGAGGCCGTCAAACACAAATCCGATGAAATTATGCTCGACTAATTTCATCTTTCGCCTACAATAAATTATAATAGTTTCAACAGCACCGTTGCGCATCGTGATCGTATGGAAATTGTCAACGAACAAGCGAATACCCAAAGTGAAAGGGGCGAATCATGGAAGAAAAAGAAAACAGCACCTCGTCGGTCAAATCCAAATCGAAAAAGAAAATTATCATCCTCTCGATCATTGCAGTGGTTGTCCTGCTTCTGGTCGTAACGGTGCTGATTTTGCCGTCGATTCTCTCGACGCGATCGGGTGAACATTTCATCCTGTCGAAGATCAACGATTCGGTCCCGGGCCAGGTCAAATTTGCGGACTTGTCTGTCGGCTGGTTCAGCGGGGTCAAAGTTTCGGATATCCATTTCAAGGACCTGTCCGGGTTAACCTCGGTCACGGTACGGCAATTGACGGCCGAGCCGCACTATTTGTCACTGCTGAGCGGAACAATGGCGTTCGGCAAAACGGTCGTCGATGATCTGAATGTCGATATTCAATTGCCGCCGAGAGAACTGATGCCCCCGGCGACTGCTGCTGCGGGCGAATCCGAATCCAAAGAAGTGCAAGACGGCCGCATCACGATCCCCTTAAAAACAATTGATTTCAAACTCAACAACGGCACCGTGCGGATCACCGATGCTCAAAATAACCAGGTCGCGCTTAAAGACATCCACAGTGCGCTGAATCTGCACAAACCGGGTACGCCGTCGGGCTTCACCGTACAGATGAACCTGGCCGACACGCAACGTCAAACCCCGATCGAGGCGGCGGGCGACTTTACAACCGCGCCGGCAAAAAAAGGCTGGGACCTCAAACAAACCAGCGGCGACTTTTCGGTCCGGATCGACACGCTGAACCTTAAAACGCTGGAACCGATTTTGGCGCTGGCCGGAATCGAGATGCAGGCCGCCGGAACAATCTCGGCCGATGTCAACAGCAGTATCGAAAAGGGTAAACTCACTGCTGCCAATGCCGTTATTGACGGCCAAAAGCTCAATATACAAAGTCCGGCCTTAGGCGACAATGCGCTCAAAACAGAGAATCTCGCTGTAAGGGCTGATATGAAAAGCCAGGCGGATATGATGGATATTCAAACCCTCAGCGCCCAAGCCGACTGGTTCGATGCGCAGGTTACCGGCACACTGCCCACCAGTCCAAAGGCCTGGACGAATTTTCTCAAGCCGGATTCGCAGGGAACGCTCAACGGCCGCTTTAATCTGAACCTGGCGGCCGCGATGAGCCAGATGCCCAAACTCTTTAAGCTCAAAGAAGGCACGAATATCCGCACCGGCTCATTGACCGGCCAGGTCGAAACCGCTGTGGCCGGCGGCAAACGGATACTGACGGCTACGGCATCCCTTGCCGATCTGGCAGGTGTTTTTCAGCAAAAACCGGTTGCACTCTCTGAGCCGATCGGAATTGACCTGCGCATCTCTTCGGATGCGGCCGGGATGACCATTGAAAAAGCCACAATCACTTCTTCGTTTACAAATTTTTCTATCGCAGGCGATATGAACAAGCTCGACTATCGATTTGACGCCGACCTCGAGGACATGCAGATCGAAGTCGGGCAATTCGTCGATTTCGGGCCGTATCTGGTCAAAGGCACCGCTGTCGAAACCGGTGTGCTCTCGATCGAAGAGGATCATATCGAAGCGGTCGGCCAGGCGGAGATTCGCCAATTCGGCCTGACCGGTCCCAACGGTGTCTTTCTCGAACCGACCATTGCATTCGATTATGCGATGGGTTTCAAGCCTTCGATAAAACAATTGAATATTTCAAAATTTATAACACAAGGTTCGTTCGGCAATATCAAAATCGCCGATGCTGTTTTCGGCGGTCAAGTCACATCAGCCGATATTATTACGAACCTGGACCTGCAGCGAGTTCAGGCAATCGCCGAATTATTCACTGACGGTTTGAAGGATATGAAGCTGGCCGGCAAACTGAGCTCGACCGTTTCACTTCAACAGAAACAGTCTATGCTGACCGTTGCCACCGATGATACCATGATTAACGATCTCAAAGTTACTTATCCTCAGAAGACACCGTTTGAAGATAAACGCATCGCATTGAAATTCGAAGGCGCATTCGATACGAAAGCGAAATCGGTTAATATCAAAAATCTTCAGCTTGACAGCACATCGATCGATATCCAAAAAGGAAAATTCACACAGCAGACAACGGGCGGCCAGACGCAGATTAAAGGCGATCTTCAGTGCCGCTATGACTGGAAATCGGTAACCGATCTGACCAGCGGCTATTTGCCCGAGGGCCTGACACTCGAAGGGCAGCGCGAAGACCGGATCACATTCCAGTCGCAGTACCCGGCCGAGCAGCCCGGGAAACTCATGCAGAACCTTGCCGCTTCGGCGAAGCTCGGCTTTGACAAGGCACACTATTTCGGCCTGAATTTCGGCAAGACCGAGGTGCCGATCGTCGCCGAGAAAGGGATATTGTCCGTGGGGCCGTTCACTTCACCGGTCAACGGCGGGCAGATCAATTTCGCGGCCAATGCCGATTTTAACAGGGATATCCCCTTGTTTACCATCCCGCAAGCCATGGATGTGGTGAATGATGTGCAACTGAACGATACGATGGCCCAATTACTCAAATATGCCAATCCCATCTTTGCCAATGCGCTGGATCTCGGCGGGGTAGGGAATCTGCAATGCCAAATGTTGTCCATCCCGCTCAGTACCCAAGCGATTGACGATATCGAGATCGATGCCACCGTTTCCCTCGATAATATGCGAATGAAATCGCGGGGCTTTCTTGCGTTGCTGATCGACACATTGAAAAAACTCGATGATTCGATCGACCCGACGGACAAAACCATTCGCCTGTATCCCAGCCGGTTCGTGGCCAAAGACGGTGTTCTCTCCTATGACAATATGCGGGTGGATGTCGCCGGTGTGCCGATGCGATTTGAGGGCATGGTCGAGCTGGCCGCCCGGCAATATAAAAATACTTTTCTGGTGCTGCCTTATACCTCCCGAGGCCAGCGGATATCATTGGACGAGCCGGCCGACGGCAAACCGCAGAAACTGCCGATCACCGGTCCGGTCAACCAGCCGAAGCTCGAGGTCGGCGCCCTTGTAGAAAATGTTATTAACGATGCCATTCGTGACAAGATCAAGGACGAACTGGGCGGCGCGCTGGAGGACCTGTTTAAGAAATAAGGGATTTTGGAAAGTTGAAATAAGCTGTGTGCCATTTAAATCATTTCTTA
Source organism: uncultured Pirellulales bacterium (assembly GCA_964517795.1). Lineage (GTDB taxonomy): Bacteria > Planctomycetota > Phycisphaerae > Sedimentisphaerales > Anaerobacaceae > CAZFDE01. The sequence goes on from CAZFDE010000024.1 coordinate 14,753, forward strand.
ACAATCTGTTGCATTAGCGTATGAGTATCCGGGAGACAAGCGATGTTGAAAATTAAGCAGTTACTTTCTACACCGACGGAAAAACTGGGGCGGGCGAGCCGATTTCTGGTCTTTCAGATCAAGCTATGGTCGCACTGCATCCGGCTGTTGAAGCAAAATCGTGCGGGCCAGCAGGCGGCGGCCTTGTCGTATCATACGCTGTTCGGGCTGGTGCCGCTGGCGATCGTGACGCTGCTGATCTTTCAAACACTGCCGGCCTATACGGATATTGCCGACAAGGTTAAATTCTTCATCTACGACGAACTGCAGCTCTCGACGATCAAATATACGCCCGACGAGGCTTCGCCTCAAGACCAGGTGCTGGTTGTCGATCATTTCGACACGATTATCGATTCGTTTTTTACCGGCATGAACAAAGGCCGCATTACGGTGTTCAGCCTGTTTATTGTGATCTGGGCGGCGCTGGCGCTGCTTTCGACGATCGAGCGGGCATTCAACAATATCTGGCATGTGACCCGCGGGCGGGGGCTGATTCAGCGAATCATCAATTACTGGGCACTGTTGACGCTGGGGCCGCTGCTGATCGGGTTGGGGATGTATCTGTCGTCGCAGTATTCACCGATTCTGCATCTGCGGCAAACGCTGGTATCGTACGCTACGCCGGTGTTTATCTCTTATCTGATCGCATTGGCGGCATTGTTTCTACTGTACTTTATTTTGCCCAATACGAAGGTGCAGGTTCGCGCAGCGCTGTGGGGGGCGGCAGTATCGGCCCTGGCGTGGGTGGCGGCCAAGAACCTGTTTACCTATTATATTACCGAATTCAAGCCCTTTACGACGGTCTATGGCGTAATGGCTTTGATCCCCATTACGGTGTTCTGGATCTATGCGACGTGGCTGATCGTTCTGTTCGGGCTGCAGTTGACTTTTACCACACAGCATCTTAAATCACTCGATGCGGCCGAGATTGCCGCCGCGAAAAAAACCGAGGCCTATTTTATCGCCAATGATATGACGGTGATCAATATTGTTCGCGAGATTGCTCGGGGATTTCATATGGAAAACGCGCCGGTCGAATCGCAAGTGATCTTCAGCCGGTTGAATATTCCGCCGGAATTCGGTGAGCGGATCATTCATCAACTGGTCGAATCAGGCATAATTCTTAAGACCACCGAGCCGCGTGCGGGATATGCCCCGGCCCGCAGCCCCGAAAGCATCCGGGTAGCGGAGATTTGTGAGATCGTCGCCAAATCCGCGTTTGCTCAGACGCCGTCGGATATGGGGGGCCGGTTCGAGCAGTTGAGCGAATCTCAAAAAAATGCCCTGGCGGGCTACACTATTCAGCAATTGCTTTAGAGGATTCCAATCGCTTAACGACCCGAGTCCTTGACAGAGGGATTCGTCCGTCGTAGAATCGATGCGTATTGAATTTTTTGGCAAGGATGATACGAGGGTTCACGGATGGCGGTTCTGGTGGGTATCGATGAAGCGGGGTTCGGCCCGATCTTAGGGCCGCTGGTGGTTTCCTCGGCCGCATTTAGCATCCCGGAGCAACTGCTCGACGCCGATTTGTGGCAAATTCTCAAACGCTCGATCGCCAAACAACGCAAAAACCGCGCCGGAAGATTGTTGATCGCCGACAGTAAAAAGGCCTATGTCCGCTCGGCGGGGATCGGCCACCTGGAACGAACCGTGCTTTCGGTGCTGCATCTTTTAGGCCATACCCCCAAAAGTCTGCACGATCTGTTGACCGTTCTCTCACCGGATTCAGTGGGCCGGCTCGATCGGTATCCATGGCATAAAAACCCGGCCGGATACCACATTTCAGCTATTCCCGCCGACATTCAAATCGCTGCCGGCGCGTTTAATCGGGACATGCAGCGTGCCGGGATCCGTCCGGCGGGACTGCGAAGTTTGTGTTTCGATGTGGCCTATTACAACCAAATGGTCTCGGCGACGCGCAACAAGGCCGAGGTGCTCTTTAACGCCACTTCACAACTGATCCAACATGCGTGGCAGCAATTCGGTTCGGATAATCTTCAGATCGTGATTGATCGCCAGGGCGGCCGGGCGCACTATACACCGACGCTGCGAAAAATATTTCCCAATTTGGAACTGACGGAACTATCGCGAACGCCCAAACACAGCAGTTATGAATTATCCACCTGCAACCGGACGATGCGGCTGCATTTCGTGGTCAGTGGTGACGACCGCTTTATGCCGGTCTCGCTGGCCTCGATGGTCAGTAAATACCTGCGCGAACTGCTGATGGCAAATATTAATCGATACTTTATCGCACAGCACAAGCAACTCAAACCGACCGCCGGCTACTGGAAAGACGGCCGGCGGTTCATCAACGATCTTAAGACGCACCTGCCCCACGTTCGGTACGATCACCAACAACTCATCCGAAGCCGATAGGGTTTACAACGACAATTCCAGGCCGGTCAGGTCGCCGCCCTTTTCCTTGATTGCGTCGTAATACACCTGGAAGCGATCCTTCAATGCAGTCAAGGCATCCGTTGCTTTCTTAATATCGCTTTGGAGCCCCTTGGCTTCCTCTCCCATCTGTTCAGCAATGGGAATTTCCTTCAGTTGAGCCATGAGCGTCTCCAGCGTTTTGTTTTGAGCCATGATCTCGTCTTTATAGGCCATAGCTTTTTTGCGCAGGGCATCGACATCCATGTCCGCGACCATCGATTTGACCTGATCGATCGGGGTGGTCATATCGACTTTTGTACTGGAAGTGCCGGTTGCGGTCGAACCGCTCCCCCCGCCGCCTTCTTTCTTGCAGCCGACAAAACCCAATAGAAGTCCGCACATTGCCGCGATCACGATGACAACCATTGCTTTTTTCATTTTACATCCCTTTCATCATTTTCGTTTCATGCTTGTTTAAGCCGATTGTTCGGTAATCATATGAACATCGCGCTGCGGGAACGGGATCGTAATACCGTTCTGATCGAGCGCGAGCTTGACATTCTCAATGGTGCCGAAATAGACATCCCAGTAATTTTTAGGTTCGCACCACGGCCGAACAGCAAAGTTGACACTGCTGTCGGCCAGTTCCATCACCGCCACCGTCGGTGCCGGGTCTTTGAGGACTTTGGGATCGGCGGCCAGCGTTTGTTCGATAATCTGCTTGGCCTTTTTGATATCGTCCTCATAGGATATCCCGATGACCAGATCGACCCGCCGGGTGCCATTGATAGTGTAATTGAAAATATTACCGCCGGTAACCTGCGAATTGGGGATGATCACGCGGACATTATCCAGTGTGTTTAAGATCGTATTGAAAATATGCACATCTTTGACGACTCCTTTGACCTCGACAAAATCACCGGCTTTGAACGGCCGAAAGATCATCATCAGTATCCCCGACGCCAGGTTCGCCAGCGATCCCTGCCATGCCAGACCGATGGCCAGACCGGCCGCACCAAGCAGAGCCACAAATGATGCTGTCTGGATACCAATCCTTGCCAAGGCTGCGATGATGACAAAGATCAACAGCACAACGTAGCTTAGATTCTTGACGAAATTAACAAGGGTTTTGTCGATCTTGGCCTTGATCATGGCCTTGCCGACCAAATTGGCAACAAGCTTTGCCAGCCAGCGACCGATGATAAAGATCAGTATCGCCGCAAGAATGTTCAATCCGGTTGTCGCCAGGTATTCATAAAGAATACTCGCGATCTCCTTCATATCGCCGGTTTTGAAGACGTCCTGAAGTTGGGCCAGATTAGGGTCATTAGGTTCCATCGCATAATCTCCTACATGAAAAACTGACGTGTGTTAAAAACTGAATAATAACTGATGGCATCCGCTTTCCTTTCCTGCCGAACCCATTTATGGACAATCCTACGGGGCACGTCACCCGCTTGCAAGAAAAAAAACGTGAAAATGAGTGTAAATTTTTTCCTATCCTGTCGATGCGGTTACCTGTGAATGTGCGGCATGCTGTGCCGAAAATGGCGGCTTCAAAGCACACTTGACAAAGCCCCTATTTTGCCATAGCTTAATTGTTTTTAGGGATTTTTGTTGATTTTAGAGGATACCATGGTCGTAACACGGTTTGCACCCTCACCCACGGGCTACCTTCACGTCGGCGGCGCCAGGACGGCGATATTTAACTGGCTCTGGGCGCGTCGCATGAAGGGTAAATTTCTGCTGCGCATCGAGGACACGGACCTGAAGCGCAACACCCCCACCGCCACACAGCAGGTCATCGACGATCTGCGATGGCTGGGCATCGATTGGGACGAAGGACCCGAGGTCGGCGGGCCGAACGGCCCGTACTTTCAATCGCAGCGGCTGGACATCTATAACCGATATATTGCCCAACTCATCGACCAGCAAAAAGCGTACTACTGTTTCGATACGCCCGAAGAACTGCAGGCCAAACGCGAAGAATGCGAGGTTCAGAAAAAAGGCTTTATCTATCGCCGGCCGGAACAGTTGCCGGACGAATCGGATGTCGAAAAAGCCCGGGCCGCGGACAAACCGGTGACGGTGCGGTTCGCCGTGCCGCAGGATGCCGATATTGTTATCCAGGATATGGTGCGCGGCGAGGTGACATTCAAACCTGCTGAGATCGGCGATTTTATTATTCAAAAAAGCGATGGGTTTCCGACCTATCATTTTGCCTGCGTGGTGGACGACGAGTTGATGGGTGTAACACATATCTGCCGCGGGCAGGAACACTTAATGAACACACCCGGCCACCGTGTCCTGCAGGATGCACTGGGTTTTCGTGTGCCGGTTTATGCTCACATGTCGGTAACGGTCAGCGAAGGCGGCGGTAAGCTCTCCAAACGCGAACGGCCCAAGGCCCTGCGACAATATATCAAAAAGGCCGGCCAGATCGACACCGAGCAACTTGCCCAAAGCGGCGGCATTGATGCGGATGAACTAAAATCCTTTATCACAGGAAAGACCACACCCGATATGCCTGTCATCGACCGGATGGCGGCGTATCTGGGCGTGCATCTGCCGGAGATCAACGTGATCGATTTTCTAAAGAGCGGGTATCTGCCCGAGGCGATGGTCAATTTTCTGGCTCTGCTCGGTTGGAATCCCGGTAACGACCGTGAGGTCATGCCGCTGGAGGAGTTGATCGATTGTTTCAATTTTTCGCGCATGAATAAATCCAACAGCCTCTTCGACCGCAATAAACTGATGGCGTTTAATACCGAGCATATGCGGATGATTCCCAAAGACACATTGCTGTCGCATTTCAAACGATATCTTGAATTGGTCGATTCGCCGGTCGCTCGCGGTGATGACGATATGCTGACGAAACTGCTGGAACTGTGCGAGGGGGCGCGGACGCTCGAAGATGTCGAGATTAAATGCCGTTTTCTGTTTATGAAAAACGATGCGATCGAATACGACCCTAAGGCCGTCAAGAAAGTGCTGCGAAAGGCCGGAGCGATTGAGAATCTCGGCGATATTCGTGAGCGATTTGCAGCGATGGACGATTTTACCGAGCAGTCACTGGAGACGATGCTTCGCGGCTTAGCCGAGGAAAAACAGGTCGGTCTGGGCAAAGTCGCCCAGCCGCTGCGGGTGGCGATCTGCGGTACGACGGTCAGTCTCGGTATTTTCGAAGCGGTGAATCTGTTAGGCAAAGAAAGCGTACTGCAGCGCATCGATAATACGCTGAAAAAATTCAAAGAAAGTTAATCAAAGGAAAAGGATTATGCCATTACTGGTAACCGGATCGATCGGTATCGATACTGTTAAAACGCCGTTCGGCAACAAGAAAGACTGTCTCGGCGGCTCGAGTGTATATTTCAGCATGGCGGCCAGCTTCTTCGCCCCGGTGCGGTTCGTTGGGGTAATCGGCGGAGATTGTCCGTTTGAACTGGAAACGATTTTTGCCGGGCGCGATGTGGACTTGGGAGGGCTGGAGAAACGCCCCAACAGCAAGACGTTTCGCTGGACGGGCACCTATCACGAAAATATGAATATGCGGACCACCGATGAGCTGCACTTGAATGTCCTGACCGAAGCGCCGCCGGCGGTTCCGGAAAAATTCCACGACAGCCGGTTCGTGTTTTTGGCCAATACGCACCCGGCCCTGCAGCAGCAGCTTTTGACACCGCTATCGCAGCCGCAGTTTATCGTCGCTGATACCATGAACTGCTGGATCATCGAAAACCGCGATGACTTGGATAAGCTCTTATCGAAGATTCACTGTATCATTCTTAACGACGATGAGGCCAAGCTGCTCGCCGACGATCATAACCTGATCTCGGCCGGGCATAAGATCCTGCAGATGGGGCCGGAATATGTCGTGATCAAAAAAGGGGAAAACGGCTCGCTGATGTTCGATGCGCATGGGGAGATTTTCGCGCTGCCGGCGTTTCCGGCAGCCGATGTCGTTGATCCGACCGGGGCCGGTGACAGTTTTGCCGGCGGTTTTATGGGATACCTGGCTGCGCAGGATAAAATCGATTTTGAGACCATGAAAAAGGCCGTCGCATACGGTACGGTTATGGCATCGTTTACGATTTCGGATTTCTCGCTCGACGGATTGACGGCCGCTACAACTGAGGACATCGAACAGCGGCTGGACGCTCTAAGAAAAACAATAACCTTTTAAAATCCGAATATCGAAATCCGAAGCACATGTTTCGGATTTCCGCCGTAAGGCGTCCTGTGGAGTACTTCGGATTTTGGATTTTAACCATGAGGCTTTTTATAGCAGTTGATATTGATGAAGCGATCCAAAAGGCGGTGGGCAAACTGCAGGATGATATCGCCCAAGAAGCTCAGTTGTCGTCGAAAGACGTCAAGTGGGTGCGGCCGGACTTGATGCACCTGACCTTGAAGTTTCTCGGTGAAACCCCGGATCGGCGGGTGACTGAGATATGTGAGCATTTGGAAAAAGCTGCAGAAGCAACCGCCGGTTTCGAGTTGGGGATCGAATCGGTCGGCAGTTTTGGCGGCTCCAGTGCCCGGGTCTTGTGGGTCGGCACCGGGATCGGCAGCGACGCGTTGAAGGAATTGGCCTGCCGGGTCGAAAAGGCCCTTTCACAGGCCGGTTTCGGCGCCCAGACAAGGGACTTTGCAGGACACATGACTTTGTGTAGAATAAAGAATTTCAGGGCGGGCAAGATACTGAAGGCCCTGGCCCGCGATTATACGGATTTTAACGTCGGCACGACCTGGATCGATTCGGTGTGTCTCTACCAGAGCACGCTGACGCCGGAGGGGCCGGTGTATAATGCGTTAGGACGATACCCGTTAAGGTAATGCAATAATAACATTCAGAGCTGGAGAAAAAATGGCAAAGACAAAAAAAACGAAGACCGCAGTGAAATCGGACAGCCGCCAGTCGGCCCTTGAGAATGTGATCTCGCAGATCGAAAAACAATATGGCCAGGGCGCCATCATGCAGATGGATGAAAGCAGCTATGCCCGGATCGAAGGGATTCCTACCGGGGCGCTGTCGCTGGATATTGCCCTGGGCGGCCGGGGTATCCCCCGCGGCCGGATTACCGAGATGTTCGGACCGGAATCCTCCGGCAAGACGACGCTGGCGCTGCATGTCATTGCCAACGCCCAGAAACAAGGCGGCGTCGCAGCATTTATCGATGCCGAACATGCACTCGATACCACCTGGGCCAAGCGGCTCGGCGTTGATGTCACCGGCCTGTTAGTCAGTCAGCCCGATACCGGCGAACAGGCGCTCGACATCGCCGAGATGCTGATCAAATCCAATTCGGTCGATATCATTGTGATCGATTCGGTGGCGGCCCTGACCCCCAAGGCCGAACTGCAGGGTGAGATCGGCGATTCGCACGTTGGGCTGCAGGCGCGGTTGATGAGCCAGGCGATGCGCAAACTCACCGGTGCGATCTCCAAGAGCAAAACCGCACTGGTTTTCATCAACCAGATTCGCATGAAGATCGGGGTCATGTTCGGTAATCCCGAAACCACCTCCGGCGGCCGGGCACTGAAATTTTACAGTTCGGTCCGGATCGACATTCGCCGGATCGCCACGATCAAAGACAGCACCGGCGCGATCGGCAACCGTGTTCGCGGCCGTGTCGTCAAAAATAAGATCGCCCCGCCATTCCGCGATGCCGAATTCGATATCATGTTCAACAAGGGCATCAGTTACGAAGGCGATCTGATCGATCTGGGCACGACCTGTGACATCGTTCAAAAAAGCGGTGCATGGCTCAACTATGGCGATGTCCGGTTGGGTCAGGGACGCGAGAATGCCAAGAAATTCCTCGAAGAAAACAAGGACCTCTGCGACGAGATCAAACACAAGATCCTGGTCGCCAATGGCTTTTTGGAAGAATGATTATCTCCAAGTGAAAGGACCTGCGTGCTGACATCAAAGCAAATCAGACAAGGCTTTATCGATTTTTTCAAAGATAAGGATCACGAATTCATTCCCAGCTCGCCGATCGTTCCGGTCGGCGACGAAACGCTGCTGTTCGCCAATGCGGGGATGAACCAGTTCAAAGATATTTTCCTGGGCCATCGCAGTCCGCGCTGTGCCCGTGCGGTCAACAGCCAGAAATGCCTTCGCGTCAGCGGCAAGCACAATGACCTCGAGGAAGTGGGCAGGGATACCTATCACCATACGTTTTTCGAGATGCTCGGCAACTGGTCGTTCGACGATTACTTTAAGGCCGAGGCGATCGAATGGGCGTGGGAGCTTTTGACCGATCTTTGGGGGATCGATCCCGATAAGCTTTATGCGACGGTCTTTGCCGGCGATAAGGGCGACAATATGCCGCCCGATGCCGAGGCGGCCGCACTTTGGCAGAAAGTCACCCCGATCCCCGAAGAGCGGATTCTGCCTTTCGGCCGTAAGGATAATTTCTGGGAGATGGGCGAGACCGGCCCGTGCGGCCCGTGCAGCGAGATTCATATCGACCTGGGTCCGGACCGATGCGATATGAAGGATGTGCCGGGTCACAAGTGTTTTGTCAATGCCGGCTGCAGCCGCTATATCGAACTGTGGAATCTGGTGTTTATCCAGTTCAATCGGGACCAGACGGGAAAACTCAGTCCGCTCAATGCCCATTATATCGATACCGGTGCAGGACTCGAACGTGTCGTCGCGGTCATGCAAAATAAGGCCAGCAATTACGATACCGATCTGTTTACGCCGATCTTTAAGGCGATCGGCGATCTGAGCCGCAGCAAATATACCGGCGATCTGCACGATCGAAACGATATCGCCTTTCGGGTCATCGCCGACCATATCCGTTCGGTGGTGTTTGCAATCACCGACGGGGCCACACCTTCCAACGAAGGCCGCGGCTATGTGATCCGGCGAATCCTGCGGCGGGCCTGCCGTTACGGCCGCGAGCTGGGCATGCACGAACCGTTTATGTATAAACTGGTACCGGTGGTCTGCGATGTACTGGGCGAGCAGTTCGGTGAAATCAATCAGCGGGCGGATTATGTCACCACCGTGATCGAATCGGAAGAGAAAAGCTTCGGCCGCACGCTGGATCGCGGGATCGAGATATTCAGTTCCGCCGCCGAAAAAGCACAGAAAAGCAAAGACAAGACCATCGCCGGCGAAGAGGCTTTTGCGCTATACGACACCTACGGCTTCCCGCTGGATCTGACCCAGTTGATGGCGCGGGAGCGCGGACTCGATGTCGATACGGCAACATTTGAAGAACTAATGGAGCAGCAACGGCAGCGTGCTCGCGCTGCCCAGAAAGGGTCATCGCTGACATTGGCTCTCTCCGATGTGCAACTGCCGGCGACCCAAGACCTGCATAAATACAAAACCGAAAAATGCGAGGCGACAATCGTCGGAATGATCGATACCGAATCCTATCGCACGGAAGGCAAGATCGAAAAAGACACCGAGCTGGGCATCGTGCTGGATAAGACCTGTTTCTATGCCGAAGCGGGCGGGCAGGTCGGCGATTGCGGCCTGATCGAATCGTCCGATGGCAAATTCATCGTCGAATCGACCTCGAAAATCGCCGATTGTGTGATCCACCGCGGCAAAATGGCCGAGGGAATATTCAGCGTTGGTGATACGGTAACCGCAACCGTCAGTAAAGACCGCGACTCAATCCGCAAAAACCATACGGCCACGCATCTATTGCAATGGGCGTTGCAGCAGACGGTCGGCGAATCAGTTGCTCAGCAGGGAAGCCTGGTCGGCCCGGATTACCTGCGATTCGATTTTACCTGTCCCAAGGCCCTGACCGCCGAGCAGATCAAAGAGGTCGAAACCCTCGTGCGGCAGAAGATCGATGAAGACCTGCCGGTAACGTGTGTCGAAATGCCGCGAACCGAGGCCGAGCAGATCGGGGCGATGGCGCTGTTTGGTGAGAAATACGGCGATCAGGTCCGCGTTGTGGCAATCGGCAGCGAAGGGCAAGATCAATTGAAAGCTTCATTCAGTCGCGAATTCTGCGGCGGCACGCATGTCGAGCGGCTCGGCGTCATCGGTGATTTCAAGATCGTCAAAGAAGAAAGCATCTCTGCCGGCGTTCGGCGAATTACCGCCTTGACGGGAAGAGCACTGGGCGATTATATGCGAACCCGAAGTGATATCGTCGATACCCTTTCGACGTTGTTGAAAGTCCCTGCCGAAGAGGTTGTGGATCGCGTCAAAAACTTGCTGGGCCAGAACAAAGACCTTTCCAAACAGCTCAAGTCGGCCGCCAAACAGTCCGGCTCCGACGGCATGACCCAGGCACAAAAACTGCTGGCCGATGCGGAAAAAATCAAGGACAGCTCGATTATCGTCGGCCAACTGACCGATGTGAATATCGACCAGGGCCGGGCCGCCATCGATATGCTCAAAAAGAAAGCGAAGTCGGCGGTTGTGGTTTTAGGCTTTGCCGGTAGCGACAAGGCCACATTGCTGGCCGGCGTGACCGATGATCTGGTCAAAAAAGGCGTCAAGGCCGGCGATATCATCAAGCAGATCGCCCCGATCGTGGGCGGCGGCGGCGGCGGACGACCGCAAATGGCCCAGGCCGGCGGCAAACAACCCGACAAACTGCCCGAAGCGCTCGAAAAGGCCAAAGCCATGGCTAACGAGATGTTGAAATAAATATGCGATTGGGAGAATAAGAAATGACTAAAAAATCTGCTCGAATTTTAACAAGCCTTGGCGCGAGCTTTGGAGGCACAATAGGTTTCAGCATTGCCATGTTATTCGGTTCAAATGGATTTTACAAAAATGGCTTTGATGTGGGCGATACGATAGGGCTTGTTGTTGGAGCCGTCGTAGGTTTTATCGCAGCTTTTTTAATAAGCTACTGGTTAATCGGAAAAATCAAAATGTATACAATGTTTGTATGATGGAGTCGCATGCTTCTCTGTTTATTCAGATCGTAGATGTTTTGTTGGGTTGTGTTGTACGAGATTACTATCGCACACTTTTACCGAATGAATATACCGACCAATATAAAAATCGAGTCAGCGAACATCTTAAAACGAAGATAGGCCGAAAAAGTTTTATGGGCGGATTGACAACACGAAAACCAAATTATTTTAATGTATGGGAATTTTGCCCGAATAAATAAAAATCGGGGCTATCGACTCAGTCAACGCCCCGAAGTTTTACAACTACTATTTAGATTATACAATCTTGTTCGACAAAGTCAAGGCCTATCTTTAAAAAAGTATTCCCATCCAATCTTGGGCTGTTTTTCAACGAAAAATCAAGGCTTATTCACTTTTTCGTTCTTCTTCGGGCGAAGAAATCTGAGAGCATCTGGCTGCATTGATCTTCGAGAATCCCCGAGACCACTTCGATTTGGTGGTTGAGCCGGCCGTCCTGGACAATGTTGTAGAGACTCTTGACCGCCCCGGTCTTGGGATCGTCGCAGCCATAGACCAACTGATCGATCCGCGCCAGTACCAGCGCCCCGGCACACATCGTACACGGCTCAAGCGTAACATAGATCGTACATCCGTGCAGCCGCCATGTGCCTAATTCGGCGGCCGCCGCGGTCAGCGCAAGGATCTCGGCGTGCGCGGTCGGGTCCTGCAACTGCTCGCGCTGGTTATAGCCCTTGGCGATGAGGCGGTTCTCGTACACGATCACACAGCCAATCGGCACGTCACCGTTCTCCTCGGCGATATAGGCACAATCGATCGCCATCTTCATAAAATGGTCATGGTCCACTGTTAAGGACATCGTTAGAACCGAACCCTGTTCATATACTCATTGAAAAAATAAATGATCCTGCGTTTTATTTTGCCGAGTCGAGGAAGCGGCCGTTGACGCGGCGGTACCACTCGACGTTTTCCCAATTGTCCCAGTACGGATGCGCATAGTTCCACGGCGTGACGCCCCAGAACAGATAGTCATCGCTGATCGCCATACAGTCCTCGCACCAGTCATAGAGCCACTGCCAGTCGAGGTCCTTGTGGTCCATGTGCCACCACGGGCCCCACGATTCGGTGGTGACCAGCGGGGCGGCGGCCTCAAGCGACCACTGCATCGCCTTTTTCATCTTGTTGTGCATCTGCTGCATGAGCATCGGCCGCATGCTCGCCATCGTGGCGTCGAGCTTTTGCATATAGCCGGAATAATCCCGGTCGGTGCCGCGTTCTTTGGGCATCGGGTTAAAGCCGGTGCGCTCGTCGAATCGCGGCTCGTGGATCCAGACATGCAGCTCCAGCACGTCGAACCACAGGCCCATCGCCCGGATATCGTCCCAGTAGGCGGTCAGCGAGAAGGTGAATCGCAGTTGCGGGTATTTGCGCTGAAAATGCAGCAGCGTCTGGTGCATGTAATCCTTGACAAAATGCCACTGAGCGGGCTTCCATGCGTGATTCCAGGCCTCGCCGGCGGCCTGCATCGCGTCGGTGCTGTTGGCCGGCAGGTTCTCGTCGCCCAATTCGTCGAGAAATTTTTTCATCGGCGTAAAGAACGGAAATTCCTGGTCGAAATCGACATAAGCGATCGTATCTAAGAGATCATGTTCGGCCAGAAGATCGATCACCGTTTCCCAGCACTGCCAGAACTTCTCGCGGGTTTCGTTTGCCGTTTCGGATTCGATCATCTGGCGGCCGCCGCCCCACGTGGACAGAATTACCAGCACATCTTTTTCCTTGCAGATTCGCACAAATTCGACCAATTCGCCCTGCATATCGTGATCGTGATCTTTGGTGCTGGGGCCCCAAAGATTATGCGGATTGGCGGGGACGTGCCATTTCTCGCCGGGTTTGTTGGTCATCATATGCCAGACGATAATCGGAAAACAATCGATGCGGACCGTGTTGAATTTTCGTTCTTTAAGTTCATTGACACATTTTTCCCAGTCCTCGAACGGCCCGCCGGGGTGGTGGCCGTAAAGCCAGGAATAATCCCACATCGCGATCGTCAGCCGTTTGGGATCGAGATCGGTTCGCATATCATAGGGAACGTTATCGACGCCGTAGCCGCATTTTGTTGCTCCGATTACACCATGCTGCTCGGTGGTAATAACCTGGCTGCAGCCGCCCAAAAACAATCCACAACATAAAACAGTCAGTAATACCTTTCGCATAATCGACTCCTTAACAATATTCAATTGAAGCCCCAAACCATATCACGCGGCCGGGCAAAAATCAAATGAAGTTTCAAATGGGACATTGAAAAAACGCTCAAAAATGAGGTTCTCGAGATGTTAAAAAAATAACGCAAAAAAGGCCCTTGAGATATTCGAAAAGTGCGATATTCTAACATTTTTTATGTTACCTGACGGTTTTTCAAGCCACTTTGATATAATAAGATGGTTAATCTCTATCAAAACTTAGGGGATATGAACAATAACCAGTATAACATTTTCTATAGAAAGAAGTTATATCTCTGGCCAATACCGGTGATATCGCTGATCCTTTCGCTGCTGTTTCACTGCGGCTGTAAAAATCCCTCCACCTATCGAAAACAGATGGACGAAACGATCGACGAGATTATCGCCGAAAAACAGCTTGCGGCGACAGGCCAGGAAAATGATTTTACCATCGACCGGCCCAGTGACATCCTGCGGCGGCGATTGATCGAAGCACAATCGCTGCCTGTGGCCGGTGATGCCTCCTTCGGCACGGACCAGCTCGATCCGATCGCTCACTGGCCCGAGGGCGATTATCCCGCGATCACCGAAATTAACGCTGTTATATATGAATCCCTTGAGCCGATCGTGGAAATGACCTTGATGGAAGCGTTGCAGATCGGGGCCCGCAACAGCTTCGAATACCAGAGTCAAAAAGAAGATGTGTTTCGCTCGGCGCTGGATCTGGAACTGCAGCGGGACGTGTTTCGCAATACCTATTTCGGCCAACTCGAAAATTCGATCAGTACCAATACAACCGGCAGCCGCACCGAAAGCGGCAATGTCGCTTCGGGCGAAGCGGGCGTCAATCGAACGCTGCAATCGGGTGCCCAGATCAGTACGGCCCTGGCGATCGATCTGGCAAATCTTTTGACCATGAATAACGTATCCTCACTGGGGATTGCCGGGGATGCGACGGTTTCCGTACCGCTGCTGCGCGGTGCCGGCCGGCATATTGTCACCGAACCGTTGATCCAGGCCGAACGCAATACGATCTATGCCATCTGGACGTTTGAGCGATTCAAGAAGGAATTTGCCGTCGATGTTGCCCGTCGATACCTATCCGTGCTTCAGCAGCTCGATTCGATCAAAAACAACGAAGCGGATTATCGCAGCCGTGTCGCATCCGTGCGGCGCAGCCGCCGTCTGGCTGATGCGGGGATGCTCAAGGAAATCGAGGTGGACCAGGCCGTTCAGAACGACCTGCGCGCCCGGCAGCGATGGATCGCATCGATCCAGTCGTACAAACGCCAACTCGATGCTTTCAAAACATTTCTCGGCCTGACACCGGATGCGCGGATTAAACTCGATCCAAACGAATTGACACTTCTGGCAAAACCGGCCCAGGAGATGATCGAACAGGCCTCTGGGGATGATCAGGATAAAGGCGAAGGTTCGCCGCCCGCTGCCGATGATCCGATCCATCTCGATCCGCCGGACGATCAGAACACCGGCCCGTATGAATTCGACGAATCGGTCGCGATCCGGATCGCGTTTGAGAATCGTCTGGACTTGCGAACCCAGGAAGGCCAGGTCTATGATGCCCAGCGAAAAGTCGTTGTTGCGGCCGATGCGCTTGGCGCGGAACTGACGTTTTTCGGTTCGGCCGACCTGGGCGCACGACGAACAGTGCGGACGGCGGACCTTGACGATGCCCAGCTTCGAACGGACAAAGGGGTTTATTCGGCCCTCTTGACGCTGGACCTGCCGTTCGAACGCACACAAGAAAGCGTCAATTACCGAAACAGTTTCATCACGCTGGAACGGGTCGTTCGCAATTTTCAGACGTTAGAGGATAATATCAAAACGCAGATACGAAACCTGCTACGCGATATGCTCGAAGCGCGGGAAAATTTGTACATCCAGGCCAAGGCCGTCTCGGTCGCTCAAAAACGGGTCCGCAGTGTCAATATGTTTCTTGAGGCGGGTCGGGCCAATACCCGTGACTTACTGGAGGCCCAGGATGCGCTGCTGGCCGCACAAAATGCTTTGACGGCCGCAGTGGTGGATTACCGAATTGCCGAGTTGAACATCCAGCGGGATATGGGTGTATTACAAATCAATGAAAAGGGATTGTGGAAAGAATATATTCCCGGAGAACCATTCGATGTCGAAAAAGAAGATCATACAGATTTTTAGTATTGCAGTCGTTATTCTGATCGTGATGCTCCTTGGGGGCAGGCTTTTCAACGGGTCGGATACCTTTCAGTCGCAGGGGCCGACCTACGAAGTCAAACGCGGGCCGCTGACGATCAGCTTTGTCGAATCCGGCACCATCAAAGCCCGTGACCAGATCATTATTAAAAACGAGGTGGAAGGCCGCACCTCGATTATTTCCCTGGTACCCGAAGGAACGCGGGTTCAAGAAGGGGATCTGCTGGTCGAACTGGACGCCAGCAGTCTGCAGGACGACAAGATTGACCAGGAGATCCGTGTGCAGAACGCCGAGGCCTCGTATATCAGTGCCAAGGAAAGCCTGGCGGTGATCGAAAATAAGGCTCAAAGTGATGTCGATCTGGCAAAACTTGATTATGAATTTGCCCGGCAGGACAGGCAGAAATATATTGAAGGCGAATACCCCTACGAACTGGACAAGGCAGACGCCGAGATTCAACTGGCCCAGGAAGAACTGACTCGCGCGCAGCAAACACTGAAATGGTCAAAACAGCTCTATGAGGAAAAATATATCTCCCAAACCGAACTCCAGGCCGACGAGATCGCTGAAAAGAAGCGAAGCCTGGATGTCAAACTGGCCGAAAAAAGCAAACAACTACTGACGGATTTTACCTATAAGCGCGATCTCGCTCAATTGGACAGTGACGTATCCCAGACCCAAATGGCGCTGGAGCGGACAGAACGAAAGGCAAAAGCCGATGTCATCCAGGCCCAGGCGGATCTGAAAGCCAAAGAAGCGGAATTCATGCGGCAAAAGGACAAACTTGCCAAGATCGAAGATCAGATTGAAAAGACGCGGATTATCGCCCCGGCCGACGGTTTGGTGATCTATGCCACCAGTGCCCGACGCGGCGGGTATCGCAGTAATGTCGAACCGCTCGAAGAAGGAACAGAAGTGCGCGAGCGCGAAGAACTGATCTATCTGCCGACCGCCAATTTGTCCAAGGCGGAAATCTCGATCCACGAATCCAATCTCGAAAAAACGCGGCTGGGCCTGCCGGCGGTGATCAAGGTCGATGCCTTGCCGGGAGAGATCTTCTATGGAACCGTCAGGCAGATCGCCCCGCTGCCGGACGCCCAGAGTATGTGGATGAATCCGGACCTGAAGGTCTATACCTCGGAGATTTATATCGACGGCAGTTATGAGAATTTACGGACAGGCATGAGCTGTCAGGCGGAAATTATCGTTCAGCAATACTCGGATGTGCTCTATGTGCCCCTGCAGGCGGTGGTCCGGATCGGCACTGTGCCGCATGTTTATGTCAAGGACGACAAATCGTTTGTTGCGCGGCCCGTTCAGGTCGGGCTGGACAATAACAAGATGATCCATGTAACCGAAGGGCTCCGGGAAGGGGACACCGTATTGCTCAGCCCGCCGTTGAAAGCCGGTGCGGTCCATTCCGTCAACGGTGAATCGGTTTCCGATCAAACAGTAAACGGCGAACTGCAGGAAAAAATCGCAGCGCGGCTCAACGATATTCACACGCAGCCGGATACGGCAAACGAACCGAATCAGCGGCAACGGACACCCGAACAATTTGAGAATCTCACGGCCGAACAGCGCGAGCAAATGCGAAACCGCTTCGAACAAATGACGCCTGAGCAACGCGAAAAACTGCGTCAGCAGCTTCGCGAATCCGGCGGCCGACAGGGACCGGGCCGAAGACGCCAAAATCCGCAACCGCAAACCGATGGATGACCGATCCGATGCCGATCGTAGAATTCGATAATATCTATAAGATCTATCAGATGGGCGCTCAGCAGGTCAACGCGCTGAACGGCATCAGCGCCTCGTTTGACCGCGGCAGCTTCTGGGCGATCATGGGCCCCAGCGGATCAGGCAAAAGCACGATGATGAATATTCTCGGCTGCCTGGATCGGCCCACATCCGGTCACTACATGCTCGAACAGCGCAATGTCAGCACGCTCAGTGACGATTCGCTCAGCGAGATTCGACTCAATTCGATCGGTTTCATTTTTCAGAGCTTCAACCTGATCCCGCAGTTGACCGTCTGCCGCAATATCGAACTGCCGTTGTATTATTTAGGTCAGGATGTCCAGGCCAGTCGGCAGCGCGCCGAACAAATGGCCGAAAAAGTCGGCCTGGCCGATCGCCTCAATCACCGGCCTTCCGAATTATCCGGCGGCCAGATGCAGCGGGTCGCTATCGCGCGGGCCCTGGCGGGCGATCCGCATATCATCCTCGCCGACGAACCCACCGGTAACCTCGACAGCACAACCGGCGAACAGATTATGGAACTGCTGAGCGAACTGAACCGCGAAGGCAAAACCATTATCATGGTCACCCACGAACCGCACATCGCGGCGTATGCCCGTAAACGAATGCACATGAAA
The DNA here is from genome assembly GCA_964517795.1 of uncultured Pirellulales bacterium. Lineage (GTDB taxonomy): Bacteria > Planctomycetota > Phycisphaerae > Sedimentisphaerales > Anaerobacaceae > CAZFDE01. The sequence continues at coordinate 32,833 of CAZFDE010000024.1, forward strand.
GACGGCATGATCGATACCATTGAGGGGGACGGATAATGCGACGATCACAATTTTTTCGAAATATATGGCTGGGCATCGAAAATCTGCTGCTGCATAAGCTGCGGTCGTTTCTGACAATGCTGGGCGTGGTCTTTGGCGTCGGCAGCGTCGTGGCGATGCTGGCCGTCGGCGAGGGCGCCAGCAAAGAAGCGCTCAACCGCATCCAAAAGCTCGGCAGCAACAATATTATTATTAACTCGGTCAAAGCACTCGAAGACGAAGAAGCCAGCACACAGCGGTCCTATATGAGCATTTACGGCCTGACCTATCTCGATTACGAGCGAATAAAAACCATTTTCACGAATATCAAAAAAACCGCACCGGCCAAACTGATCCGAAAAGAATCCCGTTTGGGCAGCCTCTCGCTGGAGCTTCGGATCGTCGGGACCACCAGCGAATGGTTCGAACTGGTGCCGCGGCAAGTACTGGCCGGGCGGGTCTATGACCAAAGCGAGGTGGAGGATTTCTCCGCAGTCGTTATCCTTACGGAATTCGGGGCGCGGCGGCTGTTGGCCACCCGCAACACCATCGGTCAGACCATCAAGGTCGGCTCGGACTATTTCGAGGTGATCGGCATTATCAAAAGCGAAGAGGGCATGGCCGGCAATATCCAGATCCCCGACCAGCAGATCGATGCCTATATCCCGCTGTCCACCGTTCGGAAATACTACGGTGACGTATTCACCAAGCGCACCGCCGGCAGTCGCGTCCGCGAACTGGTCGAACTGCACCAGATCATCGCGCAGGTGGACGGCGTCGAACATGTCGAATCCACCGCCGCCGGTATCGAACGCATGCTCCAGCAATTTCATAAGAAAAAAGATTATGAGATCAGCGTACCGCTGGCCTTGTTGAAAGAGGCCGAAGCCACCAAACGCACCTTCAACATCGTACTCGGCTCGATCGCCAGCATCAGCCTGCTGGTCGGCGGCATCGGCATCATGAATATCATGCTGTCATCCGTCACCGAGCGAACCCGGGAGATCGGCATCCGACGCGCGATCGGCGCCAAGCGCCGCCAGATCATCATTCAATTTCTGATCGAAACCGTTGTGCTCTCGACACTGGGCGGCATTGTCGGGCTGGCGATCGGCATCGCGATCCCCTGCGTGATCACTTACTTTGCGGGTATGCCCACGGTTATTACCATGACCAGTATCCTGCTGCCGCTGTGTATCAGCGTCGGCGTGGGGATTGTCTTCGGCCTGTATCCGGCCGCCGCGGCCGCCAAGGTCGATCCCATTATCGCCCTGCGCCACGAATAGGTTATTGACTGTCTTTGGCGCGGTAAAGCCGAATATCAACTTTCTCAATCGTGGCCAGGCCCTCTTCGACGGCCGCAGAGCGTTGAATATCGTAAAGCGGTTTCGGTTGCGCGGCGCGTAACGGTTGCGTTGGACGTTTGTCGTCCTTGGACGCGGCCGGTGGCCGCAGTGAGTAGTGAATGGTGAGTAGTGAGCAGCATTGTCGAGGCCATTGGGGCGACAATCCTTATTTTCTGGGTTGAAAAGCAGTGTCTTCATTGAAAAATCCTTATTTTTGGGCTAAAAGTCCAAGGTGCTCATAAGGTGCTCAAACATTGCCTGAAAATCCTCATTTTTGACTCAAAAAGCTTAAGGTGCTCAAGTGCTCAAGGTGCTCAAGGGGTGCGGCCGGTGGCCGCAGTGAGTAGTGAATCGTGAGTAGTGAGTAGAATACCGTAAAGCGGTTTCGGTTGCGCGGCGCGTATCGGTTGCGTTAGGACGTTTGTCGTGCTCATGGCCGCTGCGATCAGTTATTAGTCGTGTATTTTGAGTTTTTAGCTGCATGTGGCAAATCCGAAATACGAAACGTAAAGCGTTTGCGGTTGCGCGGCGCGTATCGGTTGCGGTTGACGGTTGTCGTGCTCATGGCCGGTGG
>CAZFDE010000025.1:0-33947 GCA_964517795.1 uncultured Pirellulales bacterium
GCCTGTTCGATCACCGTGTTGTAATGTTCGCGTTTGCGGATACTGGCTTCGTATTTCTGGGTGGCCATCGGATCGACCTGCAACTGTTCGAGGGTCGGTTTGGACAGCACAACGGGTTCTCTGCCGAGTACGACATAGTCCGTGTCAACCGTTACTTCATCGACGACCTTTCCGCCCCATTTTTCGATCAGTGCGGCGATCTTGGTATCGCCGTCAAAATCGGTGGTACCGTCGCCATCGACATCGAACTGACCGGCCACAGCAAAGACGTTGGTCTGATCGGCATCCCATACCAGGTTCGCGACCGCGTCATCGAGCACGACCGGGCGTTTAATCTCCGAGCGAATAATGCGGGCGGCCGAAATGGTTTTGCCCACGTTAAAGACTTCGATCTCGGCTTTGCCTTTGCCGTCTTTGGGGATCGGGATGTTTTTATCATACACGGAGAATGTCAGGCCGCGATAGACACCGTCTTCACTGCCCAGATTAATATGGACGATTTTCAGGGCGTCGTCCAGCAGGATGATCTTGCCGTCCGGTTTGAACGCGGCCACATCTTTATCCGGTGCAGGGACGATGTTTTGCAGGTCGGCTAAGGCCTCCTTCATCCGGCTTTGAGCGGTGGTCAGCTCGGCCCTGGTTCGCATCAGTTGCTGGTTGAGCTGCTGGGTCTTTTCCTGCTCCTGTTCGTATTTGGTCATCAGGGTATTGACCCGCTGATCGGAGGTTTGTTCGACCAGTTCTTTGAGTTCTTCGTAGGCCTGTCGGGCGGTATCGACCTGCTGTTCTAATTTTTCTTTTTCGGCGAGCATGGCCTGTTCCTTGGCGGCCTGTTCTTCGACGGAATTGTCAAAACGTTTTTCCAGCTCGCTGAAACGATCCTGCAGTGTCATGTGTTCACTGTTCAACATATCGAGTTGGTTTTTCAATTTTTCGGTGATGATCGCCAGACCGGTACTGTTGGGATCGATCGAATCGAGCGAAATATATGCCGGACTGACCATATCGACTGTTTCGTTATAGGTTTTTGTTGCGTTTTCAACTTTGACCTCCGCGCTGGTGTCGCCGGGGACACCGCCGGCGGAGAGGACATAGAGCGTGTCGATATAATCCAGCAAGGTTTGAAGGCGGGTTTCACCGCCTTCTTTAGTCCCGACAAGGCTGCCGATCTTGCGCATTTGGGCATCGGTAGCCAAGTCCTGGCGTTCAGCCCGTAATGTTTCGCTAAGCGTGCGTTGTTTTTCGTACATATTGTATAGCACAACGGCGGCGACAGTGGCGATCAGGAAAAGGCTGATGAAAATAATCAGTGCGATAATTGAAGCATTATTCTGCGATCTCTTGCCTGCTGGCATCTTGTAAACTCCTTATATTATGTAAAAATAAACGGTTTAGGCTGTTTAGAGTATTATATTATCGCCCAAAAAGCCCTTAAAGTCAACTAAAAAACGCATTTAGACAGGCTCAAAACATTAGTTTTATTCGTTCGTTTCTATAAAAATCGCCCATTTTGACGTTCGCGTATCAATGCTTGCTATATGGATTTGAGCAAAGCCGGCAATTCAATCAAATTTTTTATGCGATATTTTGGTTTATTTATCGGTTGTGCTGATTTTTCGGAGTGTATCGCGTTAGGTTTTTCCAGTTTGATCGATATCATTCCGATTTGGTTAGGGCCGATAAAATCTTTCTGTTCATTATCACCGATATACGCTGCTTGTTCGGTTGAAATTCGGAATTTCTCAATAATCTGCTCGAAACCGGCCGGATTCGGCTTCCAGAATTCCCGTCCCAGTTCTTCGGTGAAAACGACCGCATCGAAAAAATGAGCGATATTAAGTGCCTGGAGCTTGTATTTCTGGGCGGGCAGATAGCCGTCTGTCAAAATGGCGAGTTGGTATTGAGGTTTGAGCAGCTCAAGCACTTCGAGCGTTTCTGCAGGAACAGGGATGGTCGGGCGGTGTTCACGATAGACCGTAACAAGCGTTTCGATTGCATTTTGATCGATTTCAACGCCCAGATTTTTCAGTGTCCGATTGAAAATATCGCCGCGATGGCCTTGATCGAAATAATCGACCATGGTTTGGTAAATCGCCTGGCGGGGATGATTGGGATATGACTGATTGAGAAACTGTGCAACGGCATTAAAACCGCTTTTGCAGTAGTCAATTTCATCATACAGCGTATCGTCGAGGTCGAAGATAACGGCCCGGATCATTTGGTCTCCTTTTATCCTAACAGGGTTTTCATAATTTTATGTCGTTTCGACGGATTTGTCGATATTTTATAAATATCGCTAAATTCAGAACTAAGGAAATAAAAAAATGAAATATCTTCAACTATTGCGGCCGGCCCACTGGATCAAGAACATGTTTGTTCTGGCGGCGCTGGTATTCGGACGAAAATTGTATCCGCTGGATATGCTGGCATTACAAAGTGCCATCGGAGCGTTTTGGTGTTTTTGTATGGCATCCTCGGCGATCTATATCGTCAATGATATTTTTGACCGGCGAAATGACCTGATGCATCCGCAAAAGAAAAACCGGCCGATCGCCACGGGAGAGGTACCGGTTTCGACCGCGATTATTTTGGCGATTGTCTGTGCGGCCGTCGCTGTGGCGGGGGCTTTTTATCTGGTTCGTAATTTTGCCGTGGTGCTTGTGATCTATGTGGTCATGATGGTGCTGTATTCGGGCGTGTTCAAGCAAATGATCATTTTGGATTGTATTATTATTGCCATCGGTTTTTGTCTTCGGGCGATTTCAGGGGCGATCGTCATCGGGGTGTATATTTCGCCGTGGCTGATTATCTGTACGTTTGCGCTGACTTTATTTCTGGCATTCGGCAAACGGCGCAGCGAGATCGCCATGCTGGATCGAGACAGCGAACTGTTTCGACGCACGCTCGGCGGTTATACGCCGGAACTGTTGGCGCATATGCTCGATGTGACCAGCGGACTGGCGGTGGTGTGTTTTCTGCTGTATGCGATGGACCGGCGAACCTATTTGTTATTCGGGACGAATAATCTGGTTTACACGACGCCGCTGGTATTGTATTGTGTTTTTCGTTTCAGCGCATTGATCCAGAAAGGCAAATACGCCGGCCCGGTACAACTTCTCCTACGGGATAAGCCTTTTCAGGCCGGATTTATATTTTGGATTGTGGGTTGTTTTCTCATTATTTATGCCGATAAGATCGGATTGCCCTTAACGTCGATCTGGTCATACTGACGGAAATGAAATATGCCACAGGAACGTCTGCAGAAAGTGCTGGCCGCAGCCGGGGTCGCATCCCGGCGAAAGTGCGAGGAGTTGATCGTTGCCGGCCATGTCCGTGTGAACGGCCAAGTTGTCGATACGCTGCCGAGTTTCGCCGATCCGGATAAAGATCGCATCCTGGTGCGCAACAAACCGCTGCCCAAGTCAGAAAAAGTCTATTATTTGCTGAATAAACCCAAAGGGGTGGTTTGTACGAGTCGTGATCCTCAAGGCCGTCGGACTGCGGTAAAGCTGGTTCCGTGCAAACAGCGTATTTTTTGTGCCGGACGTCTGGATGCGGATACGACCGGCCTGATCATTTTGACTAACGATAACGAGTTGACCAACCGACTGACCCATCCCCGATACGAATTGATGAAAACATATGTGGTTCAGGTCAAAGGGCGGATCGAGCCGGATCAGATCGAAAAGCTCAAAAAGGGGATTTGGCTGGCAGAGGGGAAAACCCGACCCTCAGCGGTTAAGATCCTGAAAAAAGGACATCACGAATCGCTGATCGAGATTCGGATCAGCCAGGGACTCAATCGTCAGATTCGGCGAATGCTGGCGAAAGTCGGCCTGAACGTCAAATCGCTCAAGCGTACACAAATCGGCAAGATCGGTATCAAGGGGCTGGGGACGGGTAGATACAAACCGCTGAGTAAGTCACAAGTGCAGTATCTATATAAGGTTACACAAAAGTCGAACGCGAGAAAGAAAAACAGGTAAACGTCCCCTATTTTGGAGGGGGTAAAAATTTAGTGAAAAAGTGTATTTGTGCTTGCATTTTTTGTTCAACCTTTTATAGTGTAGGGTTCTCGATAAATTCAGAAATTGGAAGACGATACAAATTCAATAGGAGTTCATATTCATGGCACGTGTTTGTCATTTTACAGGTAAACGTACAGTTTCCGGCCGCAGCATTTCCCGCCGCGGTAAGGCGAAATATTTAGGCGGTGTCGGTAAAAAGGTAACCGGGATCACCAAGCGGAAATTTAAACCGAATATCCAGAAGGTTCGTGCGGTAGTTGACGGGAAAGTGTGCCGGATCAAGGTTTCGGCCAAGGCGATTCGTATGGGAATGGTCCAAAAGCCGCCCAAACGCAACTACAAACCCGCCGAAAAAGCCGGCAGCTAATTTAGTATCAACAAACAAAAGCAAAAAGCGAGGCGGGTTCATTTGCCTCGTTTTTTTATTGGAAAAATCGATGGCTGAAAAATTAGATGTTCAACAGGTTCGTAAGGTCGCCAAACTGGCCCGGCTCGATCTGACCGATCAGGAGATCGGCGAGTTTACCACTCAACTGGGAGCGATTCTTGAGTATGTCGAGAAGATGAACGAACTGGATACTTCGGATGTCGAGCCGCTCGCTCATTGTTTGCCGGTGCACAATGTTTTTCGCGATGACCAAATTTGCCCATCGCTGGGGACGGAAAAGGCCCTTGCGAACGCACCGGATCGCGATGGCGATTTCTTTAAGGTACCCAAAATCCTCGATGATAATGCCGGTGCATAAAAGGTGAGCAATACATGATTGATACGATAATCCATCTTCGAGATCAAATCCGGCAACGCGAATTGACCAGTGAACAAGCGGTCACGTCTGTTTTTGATCATATTGAAAAAAATGAACCGACGGTGGGGGCGTATATCAGCACATTTGAAAAGCAGGCACTCGAGCAGGCCAAAGCGATTGATGAGAAGATCGCTAACGGTGACCGTGTCGGCGACTTGGCCGGTGTTCCGTTAGCAATCAAGGACAATATGTGTACTGATTTTGGCGCGACGACCTGTGCATCGAAGATCCTCGAGCATTTTCATGCGCCGTATAATGCGACGGTTGTGGAAAAATTATTGGCCGCCGATGCAGTGATCATTGGCAAGACGAACCTGGATGAGTTTGCGATGGGCTCGAGCACCGAGAATTCAGGGCTTAAGCAGACGGTCAATCCGTGGGATACGGCTCGTGTTCCCGGAGGCAGCAGCGGCGGTTCGGCAGCGGCGGTGGCCGCGTCTTTGTGTGTCGGTGCATTAGGTTCCGATACCGGCGGTTCGATCCGCCAGCCGGCGAGTTTCTGCGGGGTAGTGGGTCTCAAACCGACCTACGGCCGCGTTTCGCGTTACGGGCTGGTGGCATACGGTTCGAGTCTGGATCAGATCGGCCCGGTCACACAGACTGTGTCCGATGCGGCTCTGTTAATGAATGTGATTGCCGGCCATGATCCGAAAGATTCGACCAGTATCGATGAAAAAGATGCCCCGGTTTGCGATTATCTGGAGAATCTTGAAAAGCCGATCGAAGGGCTCAGGATCGCTGTTGTGCCGGATTGCATGGCAGGGGCCGATCCACAGGTCCAACAGGCGATTGATGAGGCCGTTGAGATGTATAAAAAAGCAGGCGCTGAAGTGGTCGAGGTCAAGATGCCGCATCTGGATTACTCGGTTGCCGCGTATTATGTTGTTGCTACGGCCGAGGCATCCAGCAACCTGGCGCGTTACGATGGGATTCATTACGGTCATCGCAGCCAAAACGCCGGCGATTATATCGAGGTCTATACGAAATCCCGTCAGGAAGGATTCGGCCAGGAGGTCAAACGGCGTATTATGTTAGGGACCTATGCACTGTCCAGCGGTTATTATGATGCATATTACTTGAAGGCCCTCAAGGTGCGTAACCTGATCCGTAAGGATTTTGAAAATGTTTTCGCCCAGGCCGATTGTATTATGATGCCCGTTGCGCCGACGACGGCCTTTAAGATCGGTGAAAATGTCGATGATCCCTTGAAGATGTATCTGTCGGATATTTATACGATCGCGGTGAATCTGGCCGGGGTGCCGGGGATCAGTATTCCCTGTGGATTCGATGACCAGAATCTGCCGATCGGCCTGCAGATCATTACGCCCAATTTCACCGAAGAGAAGCTGCTTCGAATCGCGCGAATGTTCGAGAAAGAAATGGATTTACATACGAAAAAACCGCCGATACTCGGTGATTGATAAACATGACTGATATTGAGACGAAACTAATAGTCGGACTTGAGATCCATGTGCATCTGGGGACAAAGACCAAGATGTTCTGCGGCTGCGAACTGGCCTACGGCGAGCAACCCAATAGCCGTGTTTGCCCGGTGTGTATCGGGATGCCGGGCGTTTTGCCGGTAATGAATAAACAGGCGGTCGAGTATGCGATCCTGATGGGGCTGGCACTGAATTGTAAGATCGCATCATTTACCAAGTGGGACCGTAAGAACTATTATTATCCGGACCTGCCGAAAAATTACCAGATCAGCCAGTACGATCTGCCATTTAGTGAGCACGGTTACATCGAAATTCTTTCGCAAGAGGGTCAATCCAAGAAGATCGGTATTATTCGTGCGCATCTGGAAGAGGATGCCGGCAAGAACATGCACACGGCCGGCAATTTTTCGCAGGTCGATCTGAACCGTACCGGTGCACCGCTGTTGGAGATCGTTACCGAGCCGGATATGAACAGTCCCGCCGAGGTGCGTGCACTGGCGGTCGAACTGCAGCGGATCGTGCGATATCTGGGCATCTCCGAAGCGGATATGCAGAAGGGCCACATGCGATTTGAGCCGAACGTGAATATGGAAATCACCAAAGACGGCAAAGTTTATAAAACGCCGATTGCCGAGATCAAGAACCTCAACAGTTTTCGGGCGATCGAGCGAAGCGTCGAATATGAGATGCATCGACAACGGGTAGAATTTCTTGAAACCGGCCGCGTGATGGAGATGGGCAATAAAAGCACCCGCGGCTGGGACGATGCCAATCAGGTAACCGTTTTGCAGCGTGAAAAAGAAGAGGCCCATGATTATCGCTATTTTCCCGAGCCGGATCTTGTACCGGTGGAGATTGATGAAGCCTGGTTGGGGCATATTAAATCGAACGTGTGTGAACTGCCGCTTCAAAAGCAATTGCGGTATGTCAATAAATTCGGCCTGAGCGATTACGATGCCGGGGTATTGACCCAGGATCGTGCGACGGCCGAGATGTTCGAACAGGCTGTCCAGCTCGGTGCAGATCCCAAACGGGTATGCAACCTGATGACCCAGGATTATCTGAAAATAGCAAACGAGAAAAATTGTCGGATTGTCGATCTAGGAATTTCATCGGAAACTATCGCGGCACTTGCTCAAATGGTGGCGGATGGGACGGTCAGTGCTACGGCCGCATCGACAATCGCCGCCCAAACGGTTGAAAATACCGAAATGTCACCGATGGATATTGCGCACCATAATAATCTTTTACAAAAAAGCGATGCGGGCGAACTTGAAACGATTGTCGATCAGGTCCTTGCCGACAATCCCAAGGCAGTCGAAGAAGCCACATCCGGCAGCAAGAAAAGTAAAAAGGCAAGAGGGTTTTTGTTGGGCCAGGTGATGCAGAAAACCAAAGGCCAGGCCAATCCGAAAGTTGTCTCCGAAATTCTCACTAAAAAATTGAGTTAGGATGGGCGAATGGTGGATGATCTGAAAAACATATCTTCTGCCTCATTAAAACAGATTCGTAAAAGCGATAAAGGAATACATATTTTAATACACGAACATAGTATCCTTACCACATTATTAGACAGTGTTCTTGAAGAAGTATTCATCAAGGACAAAGATCATGTATTCGTTTATGCCAATACCAAATGTGCCGAGGCCTTGAAGGTAGATAATCCGCAACAATTAATCGGTAAAACGGATTTCGATTTTATTCTTCCCGTTCTGGCCAACGAATATTTTCGGCAGGAACAACATATCATTCGAACGGGAAATCCGATAGTGAATCAGTTAGTGGACTGTCAGGGAATACCTGGCGAACCCGAAAAATGGATTTTAAGCACCAAAGTGCCATGGCGGGATGAGCATGGCAATATCATTGGAATTATCGGTGTCAATCGAAATATTACTGAGCGTATTCAGGCTGAAAATCAATTGCTGGAGTATCAATCGCAACTCAAATCGCTGGCAACACAGCTTTCAGTGGCCGAGGAACGGCAGCGCAAGCACCTTGCGACCGAACTGCATGACCGGATCGGTCAGTCATTGGTGATCTCCAAGCTCAAACTCGAAACGGTTCGTAAACGCCTCTGCGAAGACGAATCGGCATCGGTACTCGCGGATGTTTGTCAATCGCTGGACCAAACGATCCAGGATACCCGTTCGCTGACATTCGATCTGAGTTCACCGATTCTGTACGAACTGGGGCTTGAAGCGGCCTTGAGTGAATGGCTGAGCGAATATGTCGAGGGCAAACATCAGTTGAGCACACAATTCGAGAGCAGCGGTGCGTTCGAACAATTGGATTCTGATCTGAGCGGTTTGTTGTTTCGCAGTGTGCGGGAATTATTGATCAATGTGATCAAACACGCCAAGGCCAGACGCATCCACGTGCGGCTTCACCAACAGGACAGCACCCTTGAAATTATCGTAAAAGATGATGGTATCGGATTCGATCCAGACGCGGCGGCTGTTTCCGCGGTGAAATCCGGGGGGTTTGGGTTGTTCAGTATTCGCGAACGGATCGAGCGGCTCGGAGGAGAAATGTTTATCCAATCGGATACGGATAAGGGTACATCTATTCAACTGAAAGTGCCGATACATTATCGTGCAAAGGAAAAGGAAGATGATTCGAGTTATTCTTGCTGACGATCATGGTATTATTCGCCAGGGGCTTCGATCGCTGCTGGAAAAGGAGCCCGATATCGAAGTCGTTGCCGAGGCGGAAGATGGGCAGCAAGCCTTGTGTTTGGTCAAGGCGCATACCCCGGCTATCGTGATCATGGATATTACCATGCCGAATCTCAACGGCATTGAGGCGACTCGCCATATGAAAGAGCATTTTCCCGAAACACGGGTGATTGCACTGTCGATCCATTCGAATCGTCGTTTTGTGGGCGATATGATCCGGGCGGGCGCATGTGGTTATGTGCTCAAAGAATGTTTGTTTGACGAACTGGTTCAGGCGATCCGTGTGGTCCACGACGGCGGTCATTATTTAAGCCCTCGCATAACCGGCGTGATCGTTGATGAATATGTACAAAAACGCCAGCAGCAAAACCAGTCAAGATTGGCATCGCTTACTGCGCGGGAAAAAGAGGTTCTACAATTACTGGCCGAAGGCAATACCACTAAGCAGATTGCGATGCAGCTTCATGTAACCCCCAAGGCGATCGAAGCCAATCGGCGCAAGATTATGGACAAGCTGGATATTTACAGTGTTGCCGAACTGACCAAGTATGCCGTAAAAGAGGGCTTGACGTCACTGGATATCTAATCTTTTGTACAAATTGATTTAGTAATTTAACCTGCCTGAATTAGGATTTTCCTACTTTGTTTTCAATTCATTCTCACCGATATTAGTGTTATTAAAAGTGTTCTGCAATTAGGCATGGCAAGACGGCCAAAGGGGCTTGAAAGATATAAACGCTTTTATATCTCGCCGAGGATTCTGGGGTTGCATTGATGTGGGTGAAAAAACCGTTTTGCGCAAATTAATGTTACGAAGAAGTAGCTTTACCTCCTATTTTTTGCTCGTTTCCATCCATCAATCGTCGAATATTGCTTTTATGGCGATATACCACTAACAATGCCATCACGGTCGCGGTGACTGCCAGCGGCCATAAAAATTCCAGTTGCCAGGATGATTTCAAAAAAGCAATTCCTAAAAAGATCAACGGGAAGCAAATCGTTGCTGTAATCGAGGCAAGTGATACGTATCGTGTAACTGCTACAACGACGATCCAAATCAAAAGTGCAATAAGCGAACTGAATGTATAATAGGGCCATAGCCCCAGTGTGATCCCGAAACTGGTGGCGACGCCTTTGCCGCCTTTGAATTTCAAATAGATCGGGAAAACATGGCCGCATACGGCCGACGCACCGACCGCCAGGCATAAGAATAACATTTGTGCTGTCGGATGGTCGGATATATATCGCGATGCGATGAACATCGGGACAAATCCTTTTAAGGCATCAAGCAGAAAACACAGATATGCCCATTTTTTACCGATCGCGCGGGCGAGGTTGGTTGCGCCAATGTTGCCTGAGCCGATGCTGCGCAGGTTTTTGCCATGTAGGCGCGCGATGATCAGGCCGAACGGGATCGACCCGGCCAGATAAGCACTGATGATCAGTATCGTCCATTTCATCGTATTATTGGCTCCGTTTGGATATGATTGCATTGTATAACGAATCGATCTGCCGGGCAACCCGCTGAATCTTGATATGGTCGGTAATCTTGTCCTCGATGATCGTTTGTTTGCTTTGTTCAATATGCTCGGGTTGACTGTAATAAAAAATCGCTTCGGTTAAGGTGTCGGTATCAGTCGGTTCGTTAATGACGACCCCGTGCCGATTGTCTTCGAACACGTCGCACACGCCGTTATGGCGCGTCGTGATAACCGGCTTAGCGAGCGAAAGGGCTTCGAGGATAAATCGGCTGGAGGGATCGTAGTAGGTCGGCAGTACAGCCACATCGCACATCGAAAGCACGTGTTCACTGTGTTTGACATGGCCTAAAAAAACGATCCGATCTTCGATACCGTTTTTATGGGCCTGTCTGCGAAACGGCAGACTTTTGCCGCGACCGGCCACGACCAAATAAATATGGTTACACTGATATTCTTTGACCGCCCCGGCAAAGGCGTCGATCAGTGGACGCAGGCCTTTGAGTCGGAAATTGTTGGCCATCAAAACGTACAGAATGCTTTCTTTGCAGTCGGTTAGCCCAAGGCGCTGAAGGATCTGGCTTCTCAGGCGTTGACCGGATTGCGGATCCGATGGAATAACCGGTTTGACCCCGTTGGGGATAATCGTGAGACGATCTTCGGATAAATGATCATTCTGACGAAAATAGTCCGCGACATACCCGGAAAGGGCGATGACGTGAGCATTACTGTTTTGACAGAGATTTTTTTCGCGATCGATCAATGTGCTGCGACGTTTATTGAACCGGTTACTGATCCGTTTAAAATGTCGCATCCATTTCTGCGGATAACTGGCGGCATTCCGAATCATCGCATGACGATAGCTTCCGCCGCGCGGGTGATAAATATCCGCCCAGCCAAACGGCAGGACGCTATGAACGATATCGTACGTGTGTTTTGAAAGATGCTGTTGAAGTGCTTTTTCGAAACGATCGATCGATACGCGCTTGCTAGGGTGGTTTTTGCAGAGAATGTGGATATGGGCCGAATGTCCCTGTCCTTTGGCGGCCAGAATATCCACATGATGACCCATGGCCGACAGTGCCGCCGTCATTTCGAAGACCGAGCGTTCCGCTCCGCCGAGCGTAATATCCGTACGTTCGATGATCATTGCAATTCGAAGGCCCATCATCCGTCTCTTTGAAAGGGGGCATTGCGCCCGTGTTTTTTGTCGTGTTTTGCTATCCGCCGGACTTTTCGAGTGATCGCTTTGATCAGGTTTTTATCCGGGGCCGTCAACTGCGAGTGTTGGCGATAATAAAGAAAGAATCTCAACCGGTCGGTTTGCGTGACGATGTTGCCGGGCGCCGAATAATACAATTGAGCCAGATCTTTGACTTTGTAGCGGTTTTTGCCGATGACCGGCTGAAATACGCGGGCCAGGTCGATCAAATACAGCCGTTCGGTCGTGTCACAAAAAATATGACACAAATAAAGATCGCGATGTCGAAAGCCGGCTTCATGGAAGCGCCGAACCAAGTCGGCCACCTTTTGAATAAATGCATTTCGTTTCGTACGGTCAAAGGATCGTGGATCGCGGTCAAAATAATCGGGTAATTGCTTTTCCAGCGATTTTCCAGCCAGTTCTTCGGTGATCAGGAAACTGCGTTTTTCAAACGGCCCGTTTAATTGATGTCCATAAGCCACCGGTGTGATCGTGTCGATTTGATGCTGCTTCAGCGTTGCGGCTACTTGATATTCGATCTGGCCACAACTGATATATTTTTTATGGTACAGTTTGTTTTTGATCTGCAATGATTTGGGCGGCCGGTTATAGCGTTTGAGATAGAGGTTTTTGTTCTGCCCCTCAACCGGGATGAATATTCGCCGGCGATAAGCTGCCAGTCCTTGTTTGTTGATATCCCGGCCGGATTCATAATTGAACACCTGCTCAAAAGTTGTCAGGCCCATTGATTCCAGTGTGTCCTTATAACCGCTGTCCACGAAGAAGCCCGGCTCCAGTTCTGCAAAAACCCCTTCGGCGGCCACCTGTTTTTGCGGCTGGGGTTTGATCAACAATTGTTCGGCCGCGGCCATGACCCGATCGACACTGATCGACTGCATACAGATATGTTCTTCCCGGCGGCAGCGGGGCTGTTGGCATGGCGCACAGGGTACATCGGCAACGATCTCAATCTCCTGAGGATAATCCGGTCTGGCCCAAACCGGATCGTTCGGACCAAAAAGTGTAATGATCTTTCGCCATAAGGCAATGGCGATGTGACGCGGGCCGGTGTCGTTACAGATCACCAAGTCCGCCAGCGAAAACAGACTCTTCAATTCTCCCAGCGTCAACGCATGTTCAGCAAGATTGATCAGTGAATGATTCGATGCGCCGCAAATTTCACAGGCAATTTTTTGTTCTGGCTCGTTGGGGGCGACCGAGAGCACAATGTTCGCACGATATTGATCGATCAATTGGTCAGCGATTTGGGCGTATCTTTCACTCGGCCAGCATTTGCTGGGCCCGAAACCACCGCCGGGAACCAGGATGACCAGTGGGCCGTCCGCATCGAAAACAGCCGGCAGTTTCCTGCGAACGCTGTTTGTATCATAGGGATTGAGTTCAAGCTGCATCCGCCGGTCCGCGGTATCGCAGCCCAGCCATGACGCAATCGCCAGATAATAATCAATCATTGGTCCGGGTTTGAACGTGCCGTCACTGCGCTTTGGGGGATAAAGTTTTTCAGTCAGAAAGATACCGCGGTGATCGCGTGCATAGCCGATGCGCTGTTTGATACCAGCCCAAAAAACAGCAAGCGCCGATCCAAAAGAATTTTTCATCAGGATCGCCATGTCAAAATTGTATTTTCGCAGGAACCGGCCGGTGGAAAGCGGATTTTTCGTTTTCTCGATGATCCATGCATCGCAAAATGTGGATGGGCTGAGCATGTCATGGGTAACGACATTGGCGTAGAAGGTAATATGTGCATCGGCAAAATGATCGCGAATGCTCCGCAGTGCGGGGGTGCACATGATCGCATCGCCCATGGGCGTGGGCAGCCATACCAGAATTGTCTGAGATCGGTTCGAGTGCATGATATTCAGGATCAGCGATTTTGCATGATATAGAAGGTCAGGGCCATCAACTGCAGGACAGCCGCGAATCCGAGCGTGATCAAAACCGAGTCTTTCTGGCCGGTCGGACTGGTTAGAAAGTATATCCCGATCAAAACACAGAATAATACGAACAATTGCAGCATACCGGCCAGGAATCGCATGATCGAGAATTCTTCGTACATCCGGGTTCGATTCAACGTGCGAAGTTCATCCAGGATTGCCGCCAGGAGCGATTGTGTATCTTTGTCACCCTGCGGTTCGGCAGGTTTCTGAACGGGTTCGGCAGGGGGGGAATTAGGTTCAATTTCTTCGTGAATGGTCTGCTGTGTTTGGTCGGGGATGTTCTCAGCGGGAGGTTGCGATTGATTTGTTTCAATCGGCTGGGTCGGCTCATCCATCGGGGCCGTATGCGGTTGGGGTTCTTGCTGCGGTTGAGATTCCATTGGCGCAGCGGGCGTTTCTTTGGGTTTTCGAAGCTGTTGTTTGATGATATTAACCGCTTCTTTGAGGTTCACTGCGCGAAAATCCGGCCGCGGACGAGTAAAGTCGATCCGCCGGGTTTCGCCATGATCCAGTTCGATCGTGCGGCATCCGGCTTTTTGTCCGGCTTCGGTGTCCCGGGTACTGTCGCCGATCATCCACGATGCGGGCAAATCAATATCCATTTCCTGAGCCGCCTTAAGCAGCATGCCGGGATTGGGTTTGCGATCCGGGCTGTCTTTGCGATATTTTTCAATGACGCCCTCGACATGATAAGGGCAATAATAGATCCGGTCGATCGATGTGCCGGACCGCTGCAGCAATTCGGTCAGCCGATCGTGTATTTTGACCAGTCCTTTTTCGGTGACGATCCCTCGGGCGACCGCCGATTGATTGGAGACGATTACCAGCTTGAATCCAAGCTGCCGCAGCGCGTTGAGTGCTTCGGGAACGCCGGGCAGCAGTTTAACCTGATCCGGATCGTTAATGTAGCCGGGATCTTCGATCAGCGTGTTGTCGCGGTCCAAAAATATCGCACGTTCGGCCATGATTTTTTTACTCCCTTATTCGGCGCTAAAATGGAATTCGACCGCATCGCAAATAATATGGTAGGCCAACTGATGAATTTCCTGGCTGCGTGCGGTGATCGGACCGTCCGCACATAAACAGAGATCCGACACTTTTTCCAGCGGGCTGTTTGCTTTACCGGTAAAAGCCAGAATTTTCGCCCCGGCCTGTTTGGCAACCTCGACGGCCGCCATGACATTTTTACTGGTGCCGCTGGTGGATATTGCCCAGAGGATATCCGTATCCGTGATAATCCCGTCGATCTGACGTGAAAAGATCGTATCATACCCGTAATCATTGGCGACGGCCGTAATAATAGACGTATCGGTATTGAGTGCAACTGCGGGCAGGGGTTTTCGTTCTCTGCGAAATCGACCGACCAGTTCTCCGGCGATATGCTGGGCGTCGGCCGCCGAGCCTCCGTTGCCGCAAAGATAGACCCGCCCGCCTTTCGATAATGCATTGATCAGCATCTTCGCGGCATCTGATACAATGGTGGGACCGGTTTGCTTGAATTCGGCTAATAATTTCTCATGCGATGTATATGCCTCGATAAAAAGCTGATCGATATGTTTATCCATTGTTTTGGGTTTCCTGATCTTTGATTTTTTCAATAATCGATGTGGAGCTTTTACCCTCGACCAATTTAGCGAGAATGACCTGCCCGCCGCGTGCTTCGACAAATTCACGGCCGACAACCCCTTTATCTTTCCAGTCCTCGCCCTTGACCAGGATATCCGGTTCGACCTCCGTGATGATATCGAGCGGTGTCGGCTCGCCGAATAATGCGATATAATCGACACATTGCAGGGCACTGAGTACGGCTGCACGATCCTGCTCATTATTGATCGGTCGGCCGGGCCCTTTATTCTGGCGGCGGACCGAGTCGTCACTATTAAGCCCGACAACTAAAATATCGCCGTGTGTTTTGCAGAAATTCAGGTATTCGATGTGCCCGCGATGGATTACATCGAAACAGCCGTTGGTAAAGACGATCTTGTGGCCTTGTTTGCGATGATGCCCCAACAGACGGACAAGCTGGTCCAGCGGCATGAATTTACCCAGATAGCCGTGGCTTTCCATCATAATCTCGTTGAGCATTTCTTCGATCGAGACGGTTGCCGCACCGAATTTTTCGACTTCGATCCCGCTGGCAACGTTAGCAAGCTGTACTGCGGTCAGGTAATCGCATCCGCCAGCGATGGTCGCGGCCAACGTCGAAAGGACCATGTCGCCGGCACCGGTTACATCGTACACGTTGCGCGGTTTGGTGGGAACCAGACATTCATCATCGGCACTTTTCAAGTATGCGCCTTCTTTGTCCATCGTAATAACCACGGCATCGAGTTTGAGTTCTTTGTACAGTTTGGCGGCTGCTTGAGCTGCAGTTGATTCATCGACGATATCAATCTCAGTTGCCAGGTGTGCTTCCTTGCGGTTCGGGGTGATCAAGGTGGCCCCTTTGTATTTCGAATAATCTTTATGCATGCAGGGATCGACCAGGATGGGTATGGCTGCCTTGCGGGCACGCTTGATCAGTTCCTGGCAAAATGCGTTGGATAAAAATCCTTTGTTATGGTCCTGCAGGCAGACAATATCGACCTGATCGAGTTTGCCGGTATAAAGCTCGATCAATGTGGCGTAATCGTCTTCAGATAAAGGTTCGGTGGCTTCTTCATCGATTCGCATCAACTGCTGGGGGTGGCGATGCTGGGCCAGGCCGATGAGGCGCTGCTTGGTAATGGTCGGGCGGCTTTCATTGGTGACCAGACAACGGGTATCGGCCTGATAGTCACATAGTTTTTCCAGTAATTTTCGACCATTCTCGTCATTGCCGATCGCACCCAGGCAGATTGGTTTTGCGCCAAGGACAGCCAGATCGGCGGCGACCGACCCGGCGCCGCCGCAGTCATATTCACGACGGGCGATTTTCAGGACCGGGACCGGTGCTTCCGGGCTGATCCGCAGAGCATCGCCGTACACGCTGATATCCAGCATAAAATCGCCGACCACCAGTACCTGCGACTGTTTAAGGTTATTCAGTGTCTCGATGAGTTTTTCGTACATTTGGTTATCCCAGTAAGCGATCGTTCGTCGTCAAATTTGAGTTTATTTTAACCGGTAATGCAGATTCTATCAATCCTTCTATTTTCAGTTGCCCTTCCGTGAAATGCAGTTCGACGACCAGAAATCTGAATGGGATCGGTGACGTGTCGATCAGTTCGGTCAGCTTGGTTCGGTCTTTTTCCGTGGTCAGAATAAACTCCGCTTGATGTTTTTGAGCAACTTCGACGAGTTCGTCCATATCTTTTTGCGTATAATGATGATGGTCATCGAAAGCCCGTTGCTCGATGATGGTAATGCGTGCATTATTGAGTGTCTCGAAAAAAGCCTGCGGTGTGGCGATCCCACAGAAGGCAAACACCTTTTTGTTTTTGAATTCATCTAAAGCGATCATATTGCCGCTTTTGTCAACAATAGTTGTCGGCCGATGAACGGTTTCTGCGAAAACGATATCTGTTTTAATGTTGTGAATACGCAGTTTGATTGCTTCTTTTTGTTCGGGCTTGGATTGATCGCATCGGGTCAGGATAACCGCATCGGCGCGGGCCAATGACTTGATCGGTTCGCGCAGCAATCCGGCCGGCAGCAGTTTATCGTATCCGAATGGTTCGGTCGCATCGATCAATACGATATTAATATCCCGATGCAAACGACGATGCTGAAAGCCGTCATCCATCACGAATACATCGGGATTGGCCTTGGCGATCGCTTCTTTCGCGGCGTGAATACGGTTTGGGTTGACCATCACAATGCTGTTTGGGCAATGTTGTGCCAACAGTGCCGGTTCATCCAGTAATTGAGTCGTATCTGTGTGAGATTTGTAGCCCCGTGTCAGAACAGCCGCCTTATAACCGCGATCGGCCAGGTATCGGCAAAGCCAGATAACCATGGGTGTCTTGCCTGTGCCGCCGGCGGTGATATTACCAATACTGACGACCGGTTTGTCAACGCGACGGATGCCTTTGAAACCGATATCGTATAAAACGTTTCTCAGGCGAATACCGATTCCATAAGGCCCAGAGAGAATCCTCAATATCGCCCGCAACAGCATTGCTGCCGGGCCGCGCGTACCGCCTGAAATCAGATTGCGATATGCCGCCTGATTCACCTTCTGGATCTCGCAATGGAATTATAGATTGCCGCTTTCGATCTTTTTAATGATCGCATCGGCCATTTCGCTGGTCCCAACCGCCGTCGGGTCGTCACGGTCGGCTTTCATGTCATAGGTTACATCCTTGCCCTCGGCGATCACGGCCGCGACGGCTTTTTCGAGCATCTCCGCCTCGGCGATCTTATCCATGTATCGCAGCATCAATACGCCGCTGAGGATCAGTGCTGTCGGATTGACCTTGTTGAGCCCTTTATATTTCGGTGCGCTGCCGTGGGTGGCTTCGAAGATTGCGCCTTTTTCGCCGATATTTGCACCCGGGGCGACGCCGAGTCCGCCGACCAGGCCTGCACACAGATCGCTGATGATATCGCCGTAGAGGTTCGGCAGTACGATCACGTCATAGAGTTCGGGCTTTTGGATCAACTGCATGCACATGTTATCGACGATGCGGTCCTCGAACTCGATATCGGTATATTCTTTAGCGACCTCGCGGCTGACGTCCAGCCACAGGCCATCCGAATACTTCATGATATTGGCTTTGTGTACGCTGGTGACCTTTTTACGGCCCGTTTTTTTGGCATAGTCGAACGCGAAACGAACAATCCGCCGGGTCCCTTCGACTGAGATCGGTTTGATGCTGATACCCGAATCCGGGCGAACTTTGCGATCACTGTGATCGTTGATCCAGTTCATCAGGGCGATCGTATCGTCTTTTCCTTTTTCGAATTCGATCCCGGCGTACAGGTCTTCGGTATTCTCGCGAACGACGACCAGGTCGATATTTGAATATTTGCTGCGGACACCTTCATAACTCTTGCACGGCCGCAGGCAGGCATACAAATCCAGCGTCTGGCGCAGGTGCACGTTGATACTGCGAAATCCCGTGCCGACCGGTGTGGTGATCGGGGCCTTGAGAGCGTTGCCGGTACGTTTGACCGCTTCCAGCGTCGCATCCGGCAGGGGTGTACCTTCACGATCCATAACATCGGTGCCGGCTTCGGCGATGACCCATGAAATACCCGGATCGGTTGCATCAATGCATCGGCGGGTCGCTTCGGCCAGTTCCGGGCCGATCCCGTCGCCTAAAATCAGTGTGATTTCCGTCATAAATCCTTGCTCCTTAGAATCATAATAAAACGAAAGAGTTTAGCCGCTGGTGAGCGGTTTGTCAATCCACTGTTGAAATTCCGGAAATTAATCGATTTGATGCGATTTTGCTTGCATCCAGCACCAATTTCCAGTAAATTCCCGCCTTTCGTGTTGTATTTTTGGTTTACTTTGTTAAACTAAAAGTTTCAGTGAACAGTAACCGGCCTCGTTTTTTTTTACGAATCACGAGCCACGAGGCCCGAAACACGAATAAAGGGAGTGTAGCTCAGTCGGTAGAGCAACGGCCTTTTAAGCCGTAGGTCCTGGGTTCGAGTCCCAGCGCTCTCAATTTTCTTTTCGAGCACAGTTCCAAATCACTATCCCTGCGCAGGCCATTTTAGAGTACCGATTTAAAATAAAAAAAGGGTCTTTCGACCCCAATTTTGGAAGAATTTGATGAAGACGTTTATGCAATAGCCGGTTCGGGTTTTCCAAAAGCCAGTTCCGGATAGTGCGTTTGTTTTGTGGATTCGATCGTTTTCGGTGCGCCGGTGGCGGCCACATAGATATTGCTGGGTATGCCATGACTGAGTGTTTCGTGAACCCGTTCGAAACCGCATTTTTGATAAAGCCTGTTGGCCGCGATATTCGCCGCCCCAACCATCACCTTGACATGACTGATATTCTGGCGACGGTACATTTCGATACCGCGATGGATCAGGTCGGATGCGAAACCATGTTGCCGGGCTTCTTTGGATATAACGATTGACAACAGCTCAGCCGAAGGCAAATTAAGTTCTTCGGTTCGTTGCGGATAAAGCAGCGTTTCGACGATCCGTTTGATCCGGTTAAAGCGGAATAATTTTCGTAACAACAGGAATCCAAATCGGATGCCTTTTTTCATCAGAATCTGTTTGTAAAGCGATGAAACACTTTCGGAAAATGCAACAAAACCAAGGACGTGCTCGTTTTGATCGACAAAGCCAAAGCATTGGCCGGTTTGAATGATTGCTTTATAGAGTGCAGTTACGAAATCGAGGCCGAGCGAACTAATAAAACCGGTTGAAATGCCATCGATATGCAGTTTCGCAACATCCTGAGCGTGTTCAGCACCTAATACACGAAATTCAAGGCGTGTCTTCGGTTGTTCGGATATAACGTCGACAAAAACAGAAGAATCATAAAGGTGTTCTGTTGTTTGCGGACTGTCTAATACTGTCTGGCTCATTCTTAGGTCTCCAACCAATAAACGTTACTATATGCAATATATGCACACGAGAGACCGAGTCATGTGAAAACAAATCACATACCCAGAATGAGTTTTCTTTCCCCGACATGAACTTTCTCTTCCACCCCAATTTTCCACATTATAAAAGGTTTGTAATGATATGTCAAGAAAAAAATGACCGAATATTCCGCAATTTTGTTAACATACGATAACTTCTTTTTATAAAGAAAGTTGCAACTTTGTGTTTTTCTGTTGCGATAATAAAAAACCTGCATAAAAGCAGATTTTTCATTGGGCGATACAGGACTTGAACCTGTGGCCTTCTGCGTGTAAAGCAGACGCTCTAGCCAACTGAGCTAATCGCCCGATAGATGAATCATAGCTGTTTTTGGCCCTTGCGTCAACGATTTTCGTTGTTTATAGTATCGGTCAACAGGACTGTTTATGGAAAGGATTTAGCCAATGAATGTGCTTGAAGCGATCAAAAAACGGTATTCATGCCGTGCATACGAAAACAAACCGGTCGAACAGGAAAAGCTGGATATCATCTTTGAGGCGGCCCGGCTGGCTCCTTCGGCAAAGAACCTGCAGGATTGGCGGTTCGTGGTGGTTACAGACGAAAGCATGCGTCAACAGGTCGCAGCGGCAACGAATCGGCCGGATGTTTTCAGCAAAGCCGGCATCATTTTGGCCGCTTGCAGCAATAACGCCGAGACCATGAAATGCGGCCAGCGGATCGCCCCGATTGATGTATCGATCGCACTGGAGCATATCGCGTTGCAGGCGGCGGATCTGGGATTAGGGACCTGCTGGATTGGGTCATTTGATATGCCGGTGGTTCGCCAATTGCTGCAAATCCCGGATGATATCGAGATCGTCGAGCTGATGACAATCGGCTATCCGGCCGATGCGTATAAAGAACCCAGTCGAGTGGCGGTTCAGGATATCGTCTGCTATGAGAAGTGGCAATTCTGATCGATCGGGTGATTTGGGCTTGTCATTTGAATCTCGGGTTGTTAGAATAATCAAAAATAATG
Organism: uncultured Pirellulales bacterium; assembly: GCA_964517795.1. Taxonomy (GTDB): domain Bacteria; phylum Planctomycetota; class Phycisphaerae; order Sedimentisphaerales; family Anaerobacaceae; genus CAZFDE01. The sequence continues at coordinate 21,108 of CAZFDE010000025.1, forward strand.
GGGACGTGGTGTAACGGGAGCACACCGCGGTCGCATCGCGGAAATGAGGGTTCGATTCCCTTCGTCTCCATTTCATAAAAGAAGCAGTTTGTTCCGGAGCGGTTCAAACTGCTTCTTGTTTTTATGGTTCATACGCTATTTTCTGGTCAGGCCGGCGGCTTTTCGCAGCTTAGCGACCATGTCGGTCTTTTCCCAGGTGAAGTCCGGCAGATTACGTCCGAAATGGCCGCCGTGAGCGGTCTGGGCATAGACCGGCCTTAGCAGGTTCAGGTGTTTGATCATTTTCTTCGGTGTCAGCGGGAACAGGTCACAGACAATCCGGCTAAGTTTTTCTTCGCTGATCTTCGAGGTGCCCTCGGTGTCGATCAGCACCGAGATCGGATCGGCCACGCCAATCGCATAGGATAGCTGCACTTCGCAGGCATCGGCCAGTTTGGCCGCAACGATATTTTTGGCGATATAGCGGGCCATATAGGAAGCGGTGCGGTCCACCTTGGATGGGTCTTTGCCGCTGAAAGCGCCGCCGCCGTGCGAGCCGCGTCCACCGTAGGTATCGACGATGATCTTCCTTCCGGTCAGGCCGGTATCGCCGTGCGGGCCGCCGACCACAAACCGACCGGTGGGATTAATATGGAAAATCGTATCTTTGTCCACTAGCCGCTTGGGCAGTACCGGTGTGATGACTTTTTCGACAATCCCTTTTTTCAAAGAGCGGTATGATACGGATGGATCATGCTGGGTCGAAACCACCACCGTGTGGATGCGTTTGGGTTTGCCGTTTAGATATTCGACCGTAACCTGGCTTTTACCATCCGGCCGCAGCCATTTGAGTCTTTTACTTTTTCGTACCGATTCGAGTTTAAGCGTCAACTTATGGGCCAGTTGGATCGGCATCGGCATCAGTTCGCGGGTTTCGTTGCAGGCAAAACCGAACATCAAGCCCTGGTCGCCGGCACCTTGTTCTTTATGCAGGCCGGTGCCTTCGGTTACGCCCTGAGAGATATCGGGGCTTTGTTTGTTCAGCGTGACCATCACCGCGCAATTATCGGCGTCAAATCCCAGCGCCGGGTCGGTATAGCCGATCTTACGGATCGTATCGCGGACGACCTGAGGGACATCGACGGTTGCGTTCGATGTAATTTCGCCGGCGACAACGACCAGGCCGGTAGCCACGAGTGTTTCACAGGCGACGCGGCTTTTCGGATCCTGCGCGATCATTGCATCGAGGATCGCATCGGAAATATGATCACAGACTTTATCGGGATGACCCATCGTTACGGATTCGCTGGTGAATAAATGCGAGTTGGTGTCACAGTGTGGATTAGAATGAATGTGTCGTTTGCCCATTTGTTTTTTACCCTTTTTTAACTTAACTCCATGATTTACGATTGAGCGGTTATCGTATCGTTTGAATTGCAGTTGTCAAGGAAAATCAATTAACGCTGATTCAGTCTCCAGTCAAAATCCTTATATCGCACGAGATATCGTTCGACTTCGAGGAAAGATTTAGTTTTCGGATCGACATACTCGGTCAGGAAATTCAAGACGGCTCTTTCATGCGGCTGATGTTCCTTAAATTTTTTCTTCGTACCGTATCGCGGAATAAATTCGTTTCCGAACCACGTTTCCCGATACATTGCAGACAATCGCACTGTCCAATTTTCCTGATCAATGGTGATAGCGTTATCCTGATCAATAAACCGCCGGATTTGTTTATTTAATTGCTTGTCCAGTTTTTCGCCGGTGTAGGGTTCGTTTTGCAGCGGGGGGCTGCTCACAGTACCCATGCAAATTGCCATAAAGACGCGTGCATCCGGCTGATTGCGCAAGAAACGATCTTCAATCGCCTTGAGGGTGAATTCTTCGTCCATGATAATAAATTTTTGGCGATGGATACCGCCGATCTTTTTGTCAATGTGGCGGATACTGTCCGGCCCCCAGATGACGCGTAAAATGGCGGCCGATTCGATGGGGTAATTATCGACGAGAATTTTGAGGGTTTGAATATTATAGATGTTGATCCAATATGCCAGTTTTTCTTTCTCGCCGAGGGATGCATATGTATCGGCTTTGATTTGCGTTATTACATCGACCGTTCGATTGAGTTCAATGCGTTTTCGCTTGAGCGTGTCGTAATCGACCTGCCCTTCGGTATCAACATATTCTTTCAGTAAGTTATGATATTGTTCATAAGCCTGTACCAATGTTTCGGGCAGGCCGGCAGGTGACGGTGTATTGGCCTCAGTGGCTGCGTGGTACGGTGTGTTGGGTTCTTTAATATTCACATCCGGCACATTGGGTGCGGAGATTTCGGGTTGAGCAGCACCCATTTTTTCGGTATCGATGGTGTTGGGTTGGTCGATTTGCGGCACTGGCGGAATATTCACAGCGGCCGGTTTATTCGGTTCGACGATCGGATCCATTTTGGGTGGTTTAGGCGGAGCGGATTCAATTTGCGGGTCTGCCAGTTCAATCACTTCACTATGATCGGCAGTAAGGTCATCCTGTGTATATGCGGTTTCATCGGTGGCGTTTCGGCCGCAACCCGCGAAAATCACAACAAAAGCGACTGTGCTTGCGAAAATATACCGTATAAATTGGTTCATTACTGAAATCCTTTTAAACTTGCTGGGTTAAAACAACCATTGTATAGAAAAGGGTAAGTCAGTTCAACGGCTTATTTTGAGTTTTTTAGATTAAAAGCCAAGGCATTTGAACTTTGGTAACGGGAATTCAGCGGAGATTGCCGATAAGCATAATAACAGGGATAAAATAGACTTATGAATTAAAAAGCTTGACTTGCGGCCCTAAAGCCGTTAATTTAGACAATGTTTAAAAGGGGCAATTTGTTAATATGGCATTAATAAGGGTTAAGTTATGAAAAAAAGCGGTTGGTTGTGGATTGTTTTCTGTTTGGCCATGGGGTCAGGAGTTTTGGCGGTCAATGTGGCGGAGATAACCCGTGTTCGCGATAGGGATATTCTTGAACAGCAGGATTTTTCGGCGATTGACCGTTTCGTGAAAGCTGCCGTCGAAGAGCTGATCAATACAACGGATTTTACGGATATTTCAAAAATCCGCTCCCTGGTTCTTTCGAACAGCTCATCGAACCGTGAAAGTGCGCGGCAGCAGTATCGCCAGCAATTTCAGGAATCTGCCGTAGATGCCCTGGGATCGGCGATTGGCAAGGCCCAACAGATCGAAGATCAGACCATTCGGTTCAAGACACTGATCAATATCTTGATTTTGATCAATGATCTTGAAGATGTCAGCTATTCGCGGTTAGTGCCGGACCAAATGGAAAGCGACAGTCCGGTCGTGCGTTACTGGGCGGTGCGTTGTTTGACGAATCCCACGGTGATATCGCAACTATCCGGCTCGCCTCAGCAATACAGTGACCTGCTCGGTCAGGTTGTTGCGCGGATGCGGAAGATAATACCCGAATCGCATTGCGAAACCCTGTATTGGATCGCCTTGTTTGGGTCCACGGTTCGAACCGAGCAGACCGAATCGCTGCTGATCGATATTGCCGATGCCCGGATCGCGCAGTATCAACAATGGGATGTGGAGAACGAATTATTTGAGATGCAGTTGTTGAAGCTGATCGACAGCCGTATTCCATCGGACCAGCCCAGGCCGAAGCTGGCCCGGCGGTTTGCTCAATTATTGTCGTATGTGATGCAGCGGTATATCGACGGGCGGGAGGTATTGGGTAAATCGCATCTGAATAAGCTTGCCTCGGTGATGGTGGATATCGAGCAGGCCGTGATCGTCAAACGCACGGGGATTGTTCAGTCGGTGATCAAGACGGCAATTGAGCAGGATGCTGTCGCGTCGCTTCGGGCCGAACATGACCGATTATTCGGCAGTAATAACCAACCGGGGATCTTGCAGGAAAAAATGCAGTTTGATTTCGGCACGGTTGACGGCGCCAAACGTTTGACACCTCTGGAATTGCCACCGCCGCCGAAGAAATAATAGTAGCCATGTATTGGATTAGAGCAAACAACGGAGGTTTGCGTTTATGAGACAAGGACGAGGCTTTTTGGTTTTTTTTCTTTTTGCGTTCCTGTCTCTTATTATCATTCTGCAAATTTATTCCATGGTCCAGTCGGATCGTTTTTATGTACTGATCAATCGGCTGGATGACGTCCTGCAGTCCGGCCCCCGAATTGTCCGTCAAACTCCAATCGATGATGATCAAGCCGATCAGGGGGACTGGCTCATCTGGGGATTGACCGATGAGCCGGGAACCCTCAATCCGGTGACTCGGCGGGATATTTATGCCGAATGGATAATCTATCAAAATATCATGGAAGGGCTTTTGGAATATGATTATGACACACTGGAATTAAAAAAACTTTTGGCTAAGGGCTACGATATTTCTGAAGATGGTTTGGAAATTGTTTTTCGTTTAAAAGAAGATATCCATTTCCACGATGGCATCGATATTACCGCGGACGATGTCATTTTCACCTATGAAACAATTATGGATCCAAACGTCGATGGCGCCCATTTGACTAATTATTACAGGGAAATTGAGCGCGTCGAGAAGATCGATCAAAAAACAGTTCGATTCTTTATGAAGCGGCCGTACTTCAAGGCCCTTGAAATTGCAAGTATGCTTGGGGTGGGTATTATGCCCCAACATATCTATCAATATACCGATTCCATGGCATTCAACAAGAACCGTCACCCCTACGGCAGCGGGCCGTATGTTTTTGAAAAGTGGGAAGTGGGCAAGGAAGTTGTTCTGGTTCGCAATGAAAATTATTGGGGCAAAAAGCCGAAATTAGACCGGATCATTTTTAAGTTTTTTAATAATGAGGTTGCGGCTGTCCAGGCCTTTCGCGCGGGTGATCTTGATTTTCTGGAGCCGCTGCCCGAACAATTTGCAGATTTAGTTAATAATAAAAAATTTAACGAAAATTTCAAATGTCTTTCTTATTATGCACCGACGATCCCTTACTTTTATGTGGGCTGGAACAACGATGTAGGTGTTTTTAAAGATAAACGTGTCCGGCTCGCCATGACTCATTTGATCGACCGCGAAAGAGTGATCCGGTTTTTGCTCAAAGGCCAGGGCAAGATAACGACGGGGCCGTTTTATATTTACGGTAAACAATATAATTCTGCCATAGAGCCGTGGCCGTATGATCCTGTGCGGGCGGCAGAACTGCTGGATGAAGCGGGCTGGATCGATCGCGACGGTGATGGATTACGCGATAAGGACGGCAGGCCGTTTCGATTTAAGCTGATGATCCGAAGCGGAGATCCGTTTTACGAACGGCTGGCGAAATTTATCAAAGATGAAGCCGCTAACGTCGGTATCGAGGTGATTGTTGATACGTTTGAGTGGTCGATTTTTATTGAACGGCTTTTGGACAGGGATTTTGAAGCGGAGATCGCAGGCTGGGGCGGCGTGGTCGAGGAGGATCCTTACCAGGTGTGGCATTCCTCGCAGGGCGTCAAGCGGGGGTCGAATCACGTCGGATTTGCCAACGAACAAGCCGATACGCTGATCGTAGAGGCCAGAAAGACTTTGGATCGAGATAAGCGTAATGTGTTATATCACCAACTGCATCGATTGATCCATGAGCAGCAGCCCTATACGTTTATCTATGCCCGGCCGGAAATGCGATTGCTGGATAAACGGTTTGAAAATGTGATCGTCCATAAACTGGGGCTGAACTGGCGGCAGTGGTATGTACCGAAAAATAAGCAAAAGTATAAATAATCAATCTGGACAAAGGTATTGCAAATGAACAACCGACGTGGTGTGTTTACGTTTTTTTTGTTTTTACTGCTGGCCGTGATGGTCGTGCTGCAGTTTTTATCCATGATCCAGGCCGACCGGCTGTATAAACGGTTAAACCAGGTGGTTGATCGATGGTCTGATGCGGGCTTTAGGACGACAAAAACAGCATCAAATGGGGCCCCGACTAAAACCGTATCTGTTGGTCAAGATGAATACCCCGGCGATGAGGGGGGCTGGCTGGTATGGGGTGTGGGAGGTGAAGTTCGTACACTGAACCTGCTTTCGGTAAATGCAACGTTAGGAACGAGAGATATTGTCAGCGGCAATATCATTGAAACACTATTTGTCCAGGATCTTGATTCGGACAAAACGAAATTGAAGCCTAAACTGGCTGAATATATGGATGTATCTGATGACGGTCTGGTAATTACAGTCGGGCTAAAAGAGAATATCTATTTTTCAGATGGAGTCCCTATAACAGCCGATGATGTAATTTTCACTTATAAAACAATTATGAACCCGGGTGTGGATTGTGCAGATTTACGGAGCTATTTTGACAATCTAAAAGATGTTGTCAAGCTGGATGACCGAACTATCCAATTTGTTGTAAAAGAACGATACTGGAAAACAATCGCAATGATTGGTTCCTCTTATGTATTTCCAAAGCACATCTATCAATTTGACGATCCGGTTGAATTTAACAATCGCATATCCGATCCGGTGGGCAGCGGTCCGTATGTATTTGAGAGGTGGGATGTTGGCCAAAAGATCGTATTAAAACGAAATGAGAACTATTGGGGTAAAAAGCCAAAGATCGATAAAGTGGTTTTCCGATTTATTACCAACGCCACGGCCCAACTGCAGGCCCTTTTGTCTCACGAAATCGATGTTATGGAGCCGGGGTCCGAACAGGTGACGGATATGCCGAAAAATCCCGAATTTGCCAAAGATTTCAGGACGGTTATTTTCTGGGATCCGACCTTTGGCTTTTGGTATATCGGCTGGAATCAGGCGCAGCCTTTTTTCCAGGATCGCCGCGTTCGATTAGCCATGACCCACCTGATTGATCGTCAGACCATGGTGGACCATCTTACGCGGGGTAACGGTGCGGTGGTTACAGGGCCTTTTTATATCTACGGCAGACAAAGCAATCCGGATATTGAACCCTGGCCGTATGATCCCGAACGTGCGAAACAATTGCTGGATGAGGCCGGATGGATCGATCATGACGGCGATGGGGTTCGCGATAAAAACGGTGTTCCGTTTCGCTTCAAGCATTCGTATGTATCGGGAAATGTGTCTTCCGAACAGGTGGCAAAATTGTTTAAGGACGCTGCTTCGCGCGTCGGTGTTGATGTGATTGCCGATCCGTTAGAAGGGTCCGTACTGATGGAACGTATCAATTCCAGTCAATTCGATTCTCTGGAATTAATGTGGGGCGGTGTGATTGAATCCGATCCTTATCAAATTTTTCACTCGTCGCAGATCAAAGGGCGGGGTAATAATCGTATAGGATTCAGCCATCCGGACGTTGACCGTCTTATCGAACAAGCCAGACGGGAACTGGATGACGAAAAGCGATATCAATTATATCATGAACTGCACCGGCTCTTGCACGAACAGCAGCCGTACACGTTTATGATGACGCGTCCACGATATTATTTTATCGATCGTCGATTTGAGAATGTAATCATCCATAAGCTCGGTATCGATCCGCTTGAGTGGTATGTGCCGAAGGAAAAGCAGCGGTATAAATAGGCCCAAGCATGACGACGTATGTACTCAGACGGTTGTTGTTGATGATCCCCACGCTGCTGGGGATTACAATCATGGTTTTTGCAATCAGCCGGATTGCGCCCGGCGATCCGGTAAGTCTGGCAATGGGGCCGGGCGGCCAATTGGATGCCGAGCGGGCGGCCGACGTGCGCGAAGCGCGCATGAAGCTTTACGGCCTGGATAAACCGGTGCCGGTTCAGTATCTGATCTGGCTCGGACGGGTGGTGCGTCTTGATTTTGGTGATTCGATCAAACACCATCGGCCGGTCATTGATCTGATCAAAGAACGGCTGCCGATTACGTTGACGCTCAATATTATTGCATTTGTGATTATTTATGCTGTTTCGATACCCATGGGGGTTTTGGCGGCTGTGCAGCACCAGAAATTTATTGACCGGGCCAGTACCGTCTTGTTGTTTATGCTGTGGTCGCTGCCCGCGATGTGGGTCGGTCAGATGATGATCGGCTATCTATGCGGGCCGACCTTTGTGGACTGGTTTCCGCCGGCGGGTTTGAACAGCAATGCCGCCGAAACATTTCCGTTTTTTGGGTGGCTGGGGGATCGGTTGTGGCATCTGGTACTACCGGTCACATGTCTGACCTACAGCGGTTTCGCCTACCTGACCAAACAGGTTCGAGCGGGCATGCTGGATAATTTGCGAGCCGATTATGTTCGGACCGCTCGGGCAAAAGGCCTGTCCAATGCGACGGTGATTTTTCGCCATGCATTTCGCAACAGCATCATCCCGGTGATCACGATCATGGCGACACTGCTGCCGGCGATGCTGGGCGGATCGGTGATTATTGAACGGATTTTCAGTATTCCGGGCATGGGACTGCTTGCATTCGAAGCGGTGACAACACGGGATTATAATGTGGTGATGGCCGTGGCGACGATTGGCGGGGTCATGAATCTGGTCGGTTTATTGTTGGGCGATATCGCCTATGCCATGGCTGACCCGAGGATCAGTTATGAAAGTTTTGAGTCATAATCGATGAATATGCAGCAGAAAAAAAAATCAAGCTGGGGCGTCTCATACGGTGAGATGGTCTGGAAAGAATTCAAGAAGAACCGCATCAATGTCATTTGTTTGTGGTTTGTCGTTTTTCTTTTTGCAGTGGCCGTGTTGGCCCCGTTTTTGGCGAATGATAAGCCGTTTATGGTCCGGATCAACGACCAATGGCAATTTCCCATATTTAAGAGCTTGACCGCCAGTGATTACAGCATCTTTCTTGCGGCTATCGTGGGTCTGATACAGTGGCGATTGATCATCAGGAATCGTAAAAAAGTACCGCCCTCCATTCGGGGGCGTGTCTTATGGCGACAAATATCAATCAGTGTTTTGATCATTCTGACCGGTACGGTTTCATTTTTTGTTTTTGTTCCGAGAAAATTAGATGCAACCGATTATCAGTCGATGATTGCGCGTGGCGATGCTGAAAAAGCTGTTTTCCCTCTGGTTCCCTACGGATACGGGCGAACAGACCTGAAAGCCCGTGAACAGGCTCCGAATCGGGACCATTGGCTGGGGACCGATGATGTGGGTTCGGATGTGCTTTGTCGATTGATCCACGGCAGCCGCATCTCGTTATCGGTGGGTTTTGTAGCCGTCGGATTATCGAGCGTAATCGGAATTTTTGTGGGTGCGGTTTTGGGCTATTTTGGCGGCAAAGTGGATTTCATCGGGATGCGTATCGTTGAGATCATGATGGCAATTCCCGCTTTCTTTTTGATCATCACGATCGTCGCATTTTTCCCGAGGAGTCTGCTGAATATTATGATTATCATCGGCATTACCAGTTGGACCGGTAACGCCCGATTTATACGAGCGGAATTTTTCAAGTTGAGAAATCAGGATTTTGTCCAGGCGGCCGTATCGTTGGGCCTGCCGCTTCGCAGTATATTATTCAGGCACATGCTTCCCAACGGCATCGCGCCTGTTTTAGTGAATGCGACATTTGGGGTGGCCGGCGCAATTTTTATCGAGGCGGCACTGAGTTTTCTGGGCTTTGGGGTTGCCCCGCCCACGCCAAGCTGGGGCCAAATGTTGAGTCTGGGAGTCAGTACGACAGGGCGTTTTCTTTGGTGGTTGAGTGTGTTTCCCGGGTTGGCGATCTTTTTTACGGTGATGGCCTATAATCTGGTCGGTGAGGGCCTGCGCGATGCGATTGATCCGAGGTTAAGGAAAGCGGCATGAGCGAAAACGGCATCTTACTGAAAGTCAGCGATTTGAGCGTCAGCTTCTTCGCCGAAGAAGGACAAGCCCGGGCCGTCCAGCAGGTCAGTTTTGATATTCAAAAAGGCAAAACATTTGCCCTTGTCGGCGAGAGCGGCTGCGGCAAAAGTGTCACCGCATTTTCGATTATGCGTTTAATACCGGATCCTCCCGGTAAAATCATATCAGGTGAGATTGCTTTCAAGCAACGAAATCTGCTAAAGTTCAGTGAAAAACAAATGCGGGCAATTCGAGGCAATCAGATTGCGATGATCTTTCAGGAGCCGATGACCAGTCTCAATCCCGTTTATACGGTGGGCGATCAAATCGTCGAGGCGATTCAGCTTCATAAGCACAAGGACATCAATTCAGCCTGGGCGGATGCGGTTGACGTTCTAAAGCAGGTCGGTATCCCGGATCCCGAACAGCGCGTGTATGATTATCCGCATCAGATGTCGGGGGGGATGCGGCAGCGGGTGATGATTGCGATGGCGATCAGTTGCCGGCCGCATTTGCTGATTGCCGATGAGCCGACAACCGCACTGGATGTAACGATCCAGGCTCAGATCCTCGATCTGCTCGACGAACTGCAACGGCAACATCAGATGTCAATGATGTTGATCACACACGATCTGGCGGTTGTGGCCGAACGGGCGGACCATACGGCCGTGATGTACGCCTCGCGGATTGCCGAAAGTGCCGCCACAGCCAAGCTATTGTCCGAACCACAGCATCCCTATACCCAGGGGCTGCTTAAATCGCTGCCTTCGCTGGGAACCAACGATAAGCGGCTTTATACGATCCCCGGTACGGTACCCAATCCCATTAATTTTCCTACCGGCTGCAAATTTCATCCGCGATGCCCGGTCGGCAAAGATGATAAACGCTGTCAAACCTGTGAGCCGAATTTACGACGGGTTGCGCCGGATCATGATGTGGCCTGCTGGTACGCCAAGGGGTACGAAGATGCACCCGAAACCGATAAGGTGAGCGATCAATGACGAACGAGAACCACAACTTGCTTGCAGTGAAAGACCTTAAGACATGGTTCCCGGTCAAAAAGGGTCTGATGCGCCGCACGGTCGGCTACATCAAGGCCGTCGATGGGATCAGCTTTGAAATCCCCAAAGGTAAAGTTCTCGGCTTGGTCGGAGAAAGCGGATGCGGTAAAACGACCGCCGCCCGAACGATCATTCGACTGATCCCGGCCAAGGATGGGCAAATTCGATTCGACAACATCGATGTTTTAAATGCCGACAAGAAACAACTCAAAACGATTCGACAAAATATCTCAATGATCTTCCAGGATCCATACGGATCATTGAATCCGCGAATGACAATCGGCCAGATCGTCGGCGAACCGCTGGACGTGCATCAGCCGAAAAAAGGTGATCGCATGCAGCAGGTCACCGAATTGCTCGAAAAGGTCCATTTGCCGGCCGACTGTATCAATCGCTACCCGCACGAATTTTCGGGCGGTCAACGGCAAAGAATCGGTGTTGCCCGAGCGCTGGTTTTGCAGCCGAAACTGGTAATCTGCGACGAGCCGGTCAGTGCACTGGATGTATCGATCCAATCCCAGATATTGAATCTGCTTAAGGATTTGCAGGACGAATTTGGCCTGACGTATCTGTTTATCGCCCATGACCTTTCGGTGGTGGCGTTTTTCTGCGATGAGATCGCGGTGATGTACATGGGACGCATTGTCGAAAAAGCCCCGGCTGATGAGCTTTATCAAAACCCGCTGCATCCTTATACGCGGGCGTTAATGGCGGCCATCCCTCGGATTGATCCGGGCCGCCGGGGCAAAAAAACCGCTTCCGGCGGTGAGGTTCCCAGTATTTTCAGTCCGCCGCCGGGTTGTCCGTTTCACCCGCGATGTCCGATGGCCGACCAGAACTGCATTAAAAATCCGCCGAAATTAAAGGAAATTACGCCCGATAGCGGGCATTTCGTGGCATGCCGAATGATTGAGACCGAATCCTTTAACTAACGGTTGACTTCGCCCAATCCATCCATGATAATATAGTTTTTGGGAGCTTGAAAAAAAGCGACGAAAACATGGAAAAGAATATTCAGCTTGACATTCAGGAAATCGGTGAAAACGTATTGCTGCAACTCAATTCGGGCACGCTCTGTGGCCCGGATGAGATCCGCGAATATTCCGATCGGATCAAAACCTATATTCAGCAGCATCAGCCGCAGACGCTGGTGATCGATTTCGATCGGGTAAAATTCTTTTCGTCGCAGGTCCTCGGCATGCTGCTGGAGGTTCGGTCGATGATGCAAAAACATGATGGGCAGATGCTTATCAGTTCCATCAACCCGCAGTTGTATCGTGTTTTTAAGATCACGAATCTGGATAAGATATTTAAGTTTTGCCCTGACCGTCGCGAGGCGATCAAAATGATGCGTTCGTAGAATGATAAACGGTAGATCAGATTATCTTCAGAGAAAGGCCAATCGATGAAAGTAGCGACCCAATTTTCGGTTTTTATGGTGAATAAACCCGGCGTTCTTGCCCAGGTATTGGGTGAATTTGCCCGAGCCAAGGTCAACATTGTGGCGATCACGATGATGGATTCGGTCGAACATGGAGTTTTACGGTTCATCTTCGATAATACTGAAAAGGCCCGCAAGATGCTGCAAACGCTGAATATGCCGTTTAATGAAACCGAGGTTTTGAGTATTACGTTGACCAACCGATCAGGTGCCTTGGCGGCCGTGGCCGAGAGTCTGGCCCGCGCCCATATCAATATCACCTACGCCTATTGTACCGCCGGCGCCAAGGGTGGCAAAACCACCGGGGTATTGAAAGTGGCGGATGTAAAAAAGGCCATGAAAGTCCTTCAGGTTAACGGCAAAAAGACCTCAAAAACGACACGTGTGGGCCGCCGGCCAAAAAGTACAAACCGATAAGCCTGATTTTCACGGTTATTTTGCACTTTTTAAAGAATTTCTATTGACAGTATGGCCGGATGTCGCTTTAATGCCTGTTCTTGAATTTACGGGGCCGTAGCTCAATTGGTTAGAGCATCGGACTGTCGATCCGAAGGCTGAGGGTTCGAGTCCCTTCGGCCTCGCTTTTCA
>CAZFDE010000026.1:0-33288 GCA_964517795.1 uncultured Pirellulales bacterium
TAGCGGGGGGAGGATTCGAACCTCCGACCTCCGGGTTATGGGCCCGACGAGCTACCAGACTGCTCTACCCCGCGATCATGAACACTACTTTAAACCATTATTCGTTTTTTATCAAGTCCCGATACCAAATATTACAGTTTTGCCCTGATTTTTTCTGCAATTTCGTCAATTTTCCCGTCTGCATACTCATAGGCCGGCCATCGGTTAAAGACGCCATCGCCCTGCTTTCTCGGTATAATATGAAAATGCAGATGCTCGACGACCTGCCCGGCGGCCCGGCCGTTGTTGCATAATACATTATAGCCGTCGGCCTGCATCGCTTCTTTGACTGCCTGGGCGATCCTGCCCAACCGGGAAGCCGTTTGTGCAAGCACCTGCGGCGGACATTGGTCAACATTTTCGCAATGCTGCCTGGGGATCACCAGGGTATGCCCGTCACTAATCGGGCCAATATCGAGGAATGCCAGGATATGCTCATCCTCATAAAGTGTAGTCACCGGAATCTCTCCGGCTATCATTTTGCAGAAAATGCAATCGCTCATAACCGGCTTATTGATCCATTATTGAGTTTTCGTTTCGTCGTCCTGCGGCTGGGATTCTTCTTTTGGTTTCTCCTGGGCAGGTTCGTCCGGCTGACCGGCCGTTTCAGAGGCTTTTTGATCGTCAGGTTGGACCTCCTGAGCCTCGGCCTGCTGTGATTTAGTTTCGGCTACAGGAGTTCCTTCTTCGTTGACTTCGACGACTTCCTTGGATTGCTCGACGGCCGCTTCTTCGGCTATTTCATCCGTTTGGGGTGCGGCCTTTTGATGAGCGGTCTTTTTTTGCTTGGGCTGAACTTCTTCACCCACCAGTTGCAGCAGAACCAGGTTACCGTTATCGCCGAGCCGGTTCTTTGATAACCGGATAATGCGGGTATAGCCGCCGGGGCGATCCAGGTATCTCGGCCCGATCTCACTGAACAGTTTTTGGATCACGGTTCCCTTTTCAACCGGCCCGCCTTCTTCTTCGCCGACCATGCTGCGATTACCCAACAGGGAAATTGCCCGACGGCGTGCCGCCAGCGTTCCCTTTTTGGCCAGAGTGATCAGTTTTTCCGCGAACGGTTTAACCTCTTTGGCTTTTTCGATCGTCGTTGAAACCGTTTCATGCTCAAAAAGCGATGCTGCCAGATTGCGCTTCATCGCAATACGATGTTCCGGATCACGATTCAAATGTCGTCCTGCTATTCGGTGACGCATAGAGTTAACCCTTCATACTGCCTTAACTTTGTTCTACACTGCCTTGTTCCACGCCCGTCATCCCGAGCGATAATCCCATATCGGCCAGCTTGCGTTTGATCTCGCGGAGGCTGGTCTTGCCGAAACTTCGGACTTTTAACAAATCGGCCTCGGTCATTTCGACCAATTGGCCGATGGTCTCGATCTTGATCGATTCGAGGCAATTGCCGGCCCGGACCGACAGTTCCAGTTCCGAAAGCGGCGTATTGAGCTTCTGGATCAATTCTTCGTCCACTTGCGGTTCTTCCTGGACCTCTTCGGCCATCTGTTCTTCGACCACTTCTTCGCCGATCTCGGAATACTGAATAAACGGATTGACGTGCTTGCGGAGAATCTTGGCCGCCTCGACCAATGCCATCTCCGGGGTGGTCGTTCCATCGGTCCAGATCTCCAGGATCAATCGGTCATAATTTGTTTTTTGTCCCACACGGGTATTTTCGGTGGTATAGCGAACGCGAACGACCGGCGAAAAAACGGCATCCAGAACGATTTGGCCGATCTCCTGTTCGTGGCGGTCTTCCTGGGCAATTCGCTCCACCGCCGGTACATAACCGCGGCCGTTTTCAACCACCATTTCCATCTCAAATTTCACATCCTCGGTCAGCGTCACCAACGGCGCTTCCTTATCGACGATTTCGATCGCCGGGTCCGCTTCGATCGCGGCCGCAGTGATCTCGCCGGCCTTTTTAGCCGACACCTTCATGGTTTTGGGCTCGTCACTGTTGAGACGAACCACCAGATTTTTGACATTTAAAACGATATCGGTAACATCTTCCATAACCCCCTTGATCGTCGTAAATTCGTGGCTGGCGCCTTCGATCTTTAACGAGGTCACCGCACTGCCCTGAAGCGAGGACAGCAAAATACGGCGAAGACTATTGCCGATCGTCGTGCCGAACCCCCGCTCGAAGGGTTCGATATAAAAACGACCATACTTGTCTGTCGAGATATCCGGATCTTTCTCAACCCGTGTCGGTAATTCCAGGCCTCGCCATGTAACTCGCATCTGTGTTCTCCTATGAGTTAATTCAATCTTTTATCGTATTTCACGTTAACGCGAACAGAATTCCACGATCAATTGTTCTTCGACCGGCAACTGGATATCATCTCGGCCGGGCAGGGCCACAACGGTGGCTTCCGGCCGGGTGCGGTCTAACTGAAGCCAGGGCTGCACCGAAAAATTCGGATTCGTCTCAAGCTGTGCCTTGACTTTTTTTGAACTTTTCTCGGAATTCTTCAATTGGATCTTGTCGCCGATTTTAATCGTATAATCCGGGATATTCACCTTGCGGCCGTTAACATAAATATGACCATGCGAAATCACCTGCCGCGCGGCTTTTCGCGAGGGCGCGAAATTCAGCTTATAGATCACATTGTCCAGCCGACATTCCAAAAGCTGCAGCAGCGCCTGGCCGGTATTGCCCTTGACGCGTTCGGCGCGTTCGAAATACAGCATAAACTGTTTTTCCAGGACACCGTAATAGCGTTTGACTTTTTGTTTTTCGCGAAGCCGGACTGCATATTCACTTGCCCGGCCGCGACGCCACCCATGCATACCGGGGGCCAGATTGCGTTGCTTTTTCTCGATGGGGCATTTCGACGTTTCACACCGAATCCCCTTGAGCATCAACTTCATGCCTTCGCGGCGACATAATTTACAAGATGAACCAAGATAACGTGCCATGCTATAATCTTATCTCCAAATTCGTGTTATACTCTTCTTCGTTTGCGCGGTCGACAGCCGTTATGGGGCAGCGGCGTTACATCTTCGATCGAAACGATCCGCAATCCGGCACCCTGCAGCGCGGAAATCGCCGATTCGCGGCCGCTGCCGGGACCTTTGACCTGGATTTCGATCTCGCGGACGCCATGCCGCTTGGCATCATTGGCCGCCCGTTGTGCGGCCTGCTGAGCGGCGAAAGGTGTGCTTTTACGAGATCCCTTGAATCCCACGCAGCCCGCGGACGCCGAACAGATCACTGCCCCTTCCGGATCGCTGAACGTAATCAATGTATTATTGAACGTTGCCTTAATATGAACGATCCCGCGAGCAATATTTTTTTTAACTTTTCGTTTCGTGCTTTTGGCCATATTTCAATTTATCCTTTTTGACACTGATTAACGCGCTTCTTTGACACCCTTCTTGCCGGCGACCGTCTTGCGAGGACCTTTTCGTGTCCGGGCATTGGTCTGTGTCTTCTGGCCGCGAACCGGCAGGCCCCGACGATGACGAATCCCGCGGTAACAGGTAATATCCCGAAGACGGGCGATGTTTTGTGAAACCTGACGACGAAGTTGACCGCCGACGACACAATCGCGATCGATCAATTGCGTGATCCGACTCAACTCATCTTCAGTAAGCTTATTGGCTTTCACATGCTTGTCGATCTTCGCTTCTTCGAGAAGCTGGCCGGACGTATGTTTGCCAATGCCGTATATATACGTCAACGCGATCCAAATCGATTTATTATCCGGTATATCTACACCAACAATACGAGGCATAACTGCTCCTTTTTACTTCGCTTGAACCTTCCGGTGGTTACCCTTGCCGCTGTTTATGGCGCGGATTGGTACAAATCACCCGCACCACCCCTTTGCGGCGTACAATTTTACAATTCTCACATATTCGTTTGACAGAACTTCTGACTTTCATTTTTTCACTGCTTTCTGTTTTTTCCTGTCAATTTCTCAATACAATTCGCCCGCGGTTCAGGTCATACGGCGACATTTCCACGGTCACCGTATCGCCCGGCAAAATACGAATAAAATGCATTCGCATCTTCCCGGATACATGGGCCAGAATTTCATGGCCGTTTTCCAGTTGGACCTTGAACATGGCGTTCGGTAACGCCTCTTTCACCGTCGCCGGCAATCGTATTGCATCTTTTCCTGCCATATTGCTATTTCAACGTCAAAACGTTACATCCATTTTTGACAATTGCTATCGTATGCTCATAATGAGCGGCACATTTACCATCCTGCGTAACGACCGTCCAGCCGTCGGGCAGGGTTTTCACCTGATAGCTGCCTTCATTGATCATCGGCTCAATCGCCAGCGTCATACCTTCCTTTAACAGGATATCTTCCCGCAGCAGTTCGGTACTGACGAAATTCGGCACCTTGGGATCTTCGTGCATTCGCGCCCCGATCCCGTGACCGACAAAATCCCGCACGACCGAATACCCGGCTTTTTCTGCATAACGCTGCATTTTGGAAGCAATGGTACTCCATCGCACACCCGGCTTGGCCATTTGGATCGAAATATCCAAAACCGCGCGGGTTACATCCATCAACCGCTGCTTATGCGGCGATACTGTCCCAATGCCCATGGTAACAGCCGCATCGGCACAATACCCGTCAAGCCGGATACCAAAATCCACACTCAGGATATCGCCGTCGGCCAGTACGACCTTTTCCGAAGGAATGCCGTGAACCAACTGATCGTTGATCGAGGCACAAATCGCTCCGGGAAACGGACGCCTGGCATAGGGATTTCGAACTCCTTTGAATAATGCCTGGGCACCGGCCGTTTCGGTCATATCCAGTGCGACCTGGTTCAAGGCCGCCGTGGTTATGCCCGGTTGAGCCGTCTCTTTCAATTTTAAAAGAACATCTGCCACAACGCTGCCCGCCTTGGCCATCAAGTCGATCTCCCGCGGGCTTTTCAGCGTTATTGCCATTTATTATCTACCGGCCTTCCGATGGTTCAGGTCGCCAGCGCCTCAAGCGATCCGACGATCACTTCAGTAACGGGATCCACATCCTGATTGGCATCGATTGTTTTGACCGTATTCGTTTTTTTATAGTAATCCACCACCGGTTGCGTCTGTTGGTGGTAGGTTTCAAGTCTTTTTCGCACAACGTCCGGCTGATCGTCTGGTCGTTGGATCAGTTCTTCCCCGTCGTTATCGCATTTGTTATCCACTTTGGGTTTCATATTTTCAATATGATAGACTGCACCACATTTCGGACAGCTTCGCCGGCCGGTCATCCGTTTTTCGATCATCGCATCATCGACCTGAAGATTGATCACCAAATCGATGGACCGATCGGCCGCTTCCAGTGCCTGATCCAGTTGTTCGGCCTGGTTCACCGTGCGGGGAAATCCATCGAGCACAAATCCATCGTCGATCCGGCCAATGGCATCGACCATCATGCCCACGATAATATCGTCCGGAACCAGCCCGCCGGAATCCATATAGTCTTGGGCTTTTTGGCCCAGCGCCGTGCCCTCAGCACGATGTTGACGCAGAATATCGCCACTGGACAAATGCGCCACGCCAAAGTGATCGACAATGCGCTTGCATTGAGTCCCTTTACCGGCACCGGGTGCGCCTAATAAAACTAACCTCATGAGTATGCTCCTTTGATCCGTCCGGTTTCTGTAAATCCATCATAACTTCGCATGATCAGGTTCGCCTCGATCTTCTGCACCAGATCCAGCGACACGCTGACAACAATCAGCAAGCCCGTTCCGCCGAGAAACGTGGCGACAATCCAATCCACTTTCAAAAAGATGAAGACCAGTGTCGGCACGGTCGCGATAATGGCTAAAAACGATGCGCCGTAATAGGTAATCCGCATCATAACCGACTCGAGATAGTCGGCCGTCCGCTTGCCGGGGCGAAGTCCGGGAATAAACGCGCCGGAATCCCGCAGGTTCTTGGCCATATCTTTCGGCTGAAACTGAACTGTCGTCCAGAAATACGCAAACAAAAAGATCAACAGCATATTTAACGCGTTATATGTAAAGGCCGACGGGCCGAAAGCATTGCGAATACTCGCTATCCATTGTGCGTTTTGCAGCCCCTCGATACGTCGTAACTGTTCAACAATGATCGGTGGAAACATCATAAAGCTCGAAGCAAAAATGATCGGCATCACACCGCCGTGATTGACCCGCAGCGGCAGATAACTGCGCTGTCCGCCGTACATCCGTCGGCCGCGCATCTGTTTGGCCTGCTGGATCGGGATCCGTCGCTGGCCCTGGGTGATCAGGATCGCTCCGGCGACCACAAACACAAATGAGGCCGCCAAAAACAGCAATTGAGTCGGGCCGATCGCACTGGTATCGCCGGTGAATCGCAGGTCCACATTTTCCCAAAGCCGCATGATCGCCCACGGCATCCGGGCGATGATCCCCGCCATAATAATTAAACTGATGCCGTTGCCGATCCCATATTCGTCGATCTGCTCACCCAGCCACATTAAAAATACCGTCCCGGCCGTCATCCCGACAATACCCATGAAGAAGGCCGGTTTTTCCATGCCGGCGTAGATCGCCTGGCCGCCCCCGAACATTTTCATCACCATCATCGACTGAAAGACACATATCCCCACAGTCAGATAACGGGTATATTCCTGTATTTTTTTCGCCCCCGACTGGCCCTCCTGCCGCAGCTTCTTCAAGGCCGGGATCACCTCCCCCAACAGCATAAAGATAATCGAGGAGGTAATGTAGGGCATAATGCCCAGCCCGAACAAGGTGCTCTTTCGAAGGTTTCCGCCGGTAATAATCTGAAGGTAATCGATCGTTCGCCCCAGCGGACTTTCACTGTCGCCGCCCTGAGGAGACATCGCTTCGATCGCCTCGGTATTGAATAACGGGATCGTAATATGAAACCCGATACGATAAATAATCAGCAGCGCCAGCGTGAACAATATCTTGTTCCGCAAGTCGGGTATTCTGAATATGTTAAAAACTGAACTTAGCATTTTGCATCCTGCCTGCTTAAATCACCTTAACTGTTCCGCCGGAAGCCGAAATTTTTTCCTGGGCACTCTTACTGAACTTATGGGCCGAGACATCGAGCTTTTTGGTCAGTACGCCGTCGCCGAGGATTTTCACTTTTTCCCGGGGATTGCCGATCAAGCCGGCCTGCGACAACTGTTCGAGATCGACGGCGGTCCCTTCCTGAAAGCGTTCCAGTTGGGAGACATTGACAATCGTATAGCGGGTAGCAAACTGATAATTGCTGAACCCGCGTTTGGGCAGACGCCGAAACAGCGGCATTTGCCCGCCTTCCGAAAGGCTCGACCGTTTTGCGCCGGCGCGACTGAGCTGGCCTTTATGACCGCGGCCGGAAGTCTTGCCGTGACCGCTGCCGGTGCCGCGTCCGATCCGTTTTCGCGATTTCTTTCTGCCTGCGACCGATGTTATTTCATGACTGTACATTACAATCTCACCACCTTTTCACCGCTTCGACTGTTACGCCGCGGATAGCACTGATTTCTTCCGGATTCTGCAATCGTTTCAATCCCTGCCACGTCGCTTTGACCACATTCTTGGCCGAGGTGCTGTTATACACTTTGGTCAGGACATCGTGCACGCCCGCCAGTTCCAGCACGGCCCGCGCGCTCGAGCCGGCGATTACACCGGTACCCGGACTGGCCGGTATCAGAATGACTTTCGTCGCACGATATTTGGAATTCACCTGATGCGGAATGGTCCGACCGCTTAAGGATATTTTCACCAGATTCTTTTTCGCATCTTTGATCCCCTTTTCAACCGCCAGCGGAACTTCGTTCGCCTTGCCGTAGCCGACGCCGACCGTACCGTTGCGGTCGCCGACGACAACCAGGGCCGCAAAACTAAACCGCCGGCCGCCTTTGACCACCTTGGCACAACGATAGATCTTCACCACCGAATCTTCCAGCGGCGCTTCTTCCGGGACACTAAAATCTGCTGCTTCAATAGCCAATTGCTTTTCTCCGTTTATCGTTAAAGATTAAAATACCAAACCACCTTTTCGGGCCGCTTCGGCCAACGCCTTCACACGTCCGTGATACCGATAGCGGTTACGATCGAAACACACACACTTAATACCCACACTTAAGGCCTCACGAGCGAGTTCTTCGCCGACCGCCTGGGCCGAGGCAACATTTTTGCTGGTGGCCTTGCCCTGCAGCGCGGAACTGCGGGTGCTCGCCGAAACCAGTGTGGCACCGGCGACATCATCAATGATCTGGGCATAGATATTGCGATTCGATCGGAATACACTCAATCGAGGTCGCTCCGGCGTTCCCGTTATCTTTTTTCGAACATGGTGTTTACGCCGCAAAGCTGCTTTTTGTAATTGTTTCGTTTTCATATTCTTTCCTGCTTTTATGCTGCACCGGAAGCAAATGCTTTCCCGACTTTCCTTCGAACCTGTTCGTCTGCATAGCGGATCCCTTTGCCCTGATAGGGTTCCGGGGGCCGGATTTTGCGAATATCGGCCGCCAACTGGCCCAGTTCGGCTTTATCCGGTCCGGA
The DNA here is from genome assembly GCA_964517795.1 of uncultured Pirellulales bacterium. Lineage (GTDB taxonomy): Bacteria > Planctomycetota > Phycisphaerae > Sedimentisphaerales > Anaerobacaceae > CAZFDE01. The sequence goes on from CAZFDE010000026.1 coordinate 8,533, forward strand.
CAGCGAGAATTTGGCCGGCACTTCGTTACCTTTGGTCGCCGGCACTTCAATATTCACTTTAATATCTTTGGGCAGCTTAATCGCGACCGGATGGCAAAAACCAACCTGGAAGACCAATTTACCGCTTTGTTCTTTGATATTGTAACCGGTTCCATAGATCTCGATCTTGCGTTCAAAACCTTTACTGACACCGGTAACCATATTAGCGATCAGCGCCCGCATCGTGCCGTGCAGTTTACATGCCGCCCGATGATCCGGCGTGGGGTTTTCCACCAGCACCTGATTGTCCTGCTGCTTGACGCGGATCATCGGATGACACTGCATCTGCAGGTTGCCAAGCGGACCGCTGGCCTTGACCGTCTGACCGTTAATTTCAACCTTCACATTGGAAGGTACGTCTATGGGTTTTTTACCAATTCGACTCATGAGTTCACCGTACAAAGGACTTCACCGCCGACATTTTCCTGTCGGCACATTCGATCACTGAGGACGCCCTTACTGGTCGAAACCACGGCGATCCCCAACCCGTTCATCACTACCGGCAGATCGCTGACCGATGAATAGATCCGGCGACCCGGCTTGCTGTATCGATCGATCGCGCCGATAGCCGGCTGTTCCAGATCGTCATATTTTAATTCCACACGCAGGATACCCTGTTTGCCGTCGTCAATGCGGTCATAACCCAGGATATATCCCTCGTCTTTCAATACACGGGCAATCCCTTCGCAGATCGTCGATGCCTTGATCTCGACATATTTGCGTCGGATCCGCACCGCATTGCGAATTCGTGTCAGCATATCAGCTATTGGATCATTCAAACTCATCGTTTCTTCCTAATTCAGGCCTTCTTATCGTTCTTACCAGCTTGCCTTTTTCACGCCGGGAATTTTTCCCGCGTTGGCCAGTGTTCTGAAACAAATACGGCATATCTTAAACTTGCGATAGACCGCCCGGCTGCGGCCGCAAAGCTCACAGCGCGTATATTGTCGAACGCGAAATTTTTGTTTCGCTCGCCATTTATTTTCCAGTGCTTTCGTTGTCATCTATACACTCCGAAATTCATTTACGCCTTAAGCCCCGGCCGATACCGCCGGGCGACCACGGAACGGCATCCCGAACAAGGACAGCATCGTTCGTGCTTCCTCGTCCGTACCGGCTGTCGTTACGATGGTAATATTCATGCCCTGCTGATTTTCGATCTTGGCCGGGTTGATCTCCGGGAACACACCCTGTTCGGTCAATCCCATGGAATAATTGCCCCGTCCGTCGAAACTCTTGGGGTCCAGCCCGCGAAAGTCCCGAACCCGCGGGATCGCCAGGCTGATTAAACGATCAATAAATTCGTACATCCGTTCGCCGCGCAGGGTCACCTTTAACCCGGTCGGCACGCCTTCGCGCACCTTAAAATTGGATACGCTCTTTTTGGCTTTGCAAACCAGCGGCTTTTGACCGGTGATCATGGTGATGTCCTGCTTGGCGGTTTCGATAAACTTTTTATCCAACACGGCCTTGCCGACACCCATCGATACCACGATCTTTTCGAGCTTCGGGACGGCGTTCGGATTCGTATAACCGAACGCTTTGACCAGTTCGTCCACCACTTTTGATTTATATATATCTTTTAACCTTGCCATGGTCTTTTCTTTCTATCTTATTGTGCCTTACGAATAACATCGATCTCAGAACCGTCCGTTGTAACCCGGCGCTTACTGCCGTCTTCTTTGGCTACGAATCGAACGCGTTTGCCTTTGTCGCTTTTGGAGCTGACAACCAGTACATTGCTGATGTGAATGGGCTGTTCCACATCGATCCGGCCGCCCTGCGGATTCCGCCGGGACGGGCGCACATGCTTTTTGGCAATATTGTGCCCCTGTACCACTACTTTATTTTTGGTCGGCATCACGCGCAGGACCTTGCCTTTGGCGCCCTTATGCTCGCCCGCAATGATCTCGACCGTATCGCCTCGTTTTACATGTAATGCCATGGTCGTTCCTCGTAGAGCCCTTTCTTATACCACTTCGCTTGCCAGCGAAATAATCTTCATATAATTTTTTTCTCGAAGCTCGCGTGCAACCGCCCCGAAAATACGGGTTCCGATCGGGTTGCCTTCACCGTCGATGATCACCGCCGCATTGCTGTCGAACCGCACATAGCTGCCGTCCGGCCGCTTGATCGGAGACTTCGTGCGAATGATCACACATTTGTGCACCTTTTTATCGTTGAGTTGACACGTCGGCAGCGATTTTTTGATCGCGATGCACACGACATCTCCCACACCGGCCACCGGACGGCGAAAATGGCTCTTTCGCGAACCGCCTTTGCCCAGCACCTTAATACACAATGCCGATTTAACACCTGAGTTGTCGGCAATATCTAACATGGTTTCCTGTTGTATCACGCTTATGCCTCGTATCTATTCACTTCAACAATAATTAAATTTCCTTGACCGCTTTTTTAAGCACACTGACCAGCCGCCAGCTTTTGGTTTTACTGTAAGGACGGCCTTCGATGATCCTGACCGTATCGCCGGTTTCGGCCTGGTTGTGCTCGTCATGCACACCGAACCGCGTGCGGCGACGAACATATTTGCCGTACTGCGGATGCTTTATCTTATAATCAATTGCAACCTTAATACTTTTGTCGCCGCTTTTACTGACGACCGTACCGGTCAATATTTTTCTTTCGTTCGATTCCTGCATAGTGTTTTCCATTTGTCCTGGTTATTGCGACGGTTGAGCGGCCTGCTGCTTTTCACGAATAATGGTCTTGAGCCGTGCAATATCCCGTTTCGTATTTTTTACGCTTTTGGTATTTTCAAGCTTTTCGGTCACCGCCTGGCTGCGGAGGTCGAATAAATGACGCTCCATATCCTCCAGCTTGGTGTCCAGCTCGCTTAAACTCATTTCTCGATACTGTTGTGCTTTCATGCCTTACCGTTCCTGATTACAATGCATGTCTTCGTTTGACAAATCGACACCGCACCGGCATCTTATGCGATACTCTGGCCAGCGCCTGCTTGGCAATACTTTCAGTCACACCGCCGACCTCAAAGAGAACCTGGCCGGGCCGAATACAGGCAACCCAGAATTCCGGCTCACCTTTGCCTTTACCCATACGTGTCTCCAGCGGTTTGGAGCTGACCGGTTTATCCGGGAATATCCGAATATAAACCTTGCCTTCGCGATGCAGAAAATGGGTCGCCGCCACACGGCCGGCCTCGATCTGACGACCGGTAATCCAGTGCGTCCCCAGCGACTGCAAACCGTAATCTCCGAATGCCACGTAATTAGTACGGGTGGCATTGCCTTTCATTTTGCCGCGTTGACTCTTACGGTGTTTAACTCGTTTCGGCATTAACGCCATAATTCAATATCCTCACAATTATTGCTTTGTATCCTGTTGATTCGTATCCGATTCGGGCACGACGGTATCTGCGGTTCCACCGGATGCCGCTGCATCGGCCGGCGGTGCCGGTTCGGGTTTCGCAGCCGCCGAAGTCGATCGTCTTGCCTGCGGCTTCGGGGGGCGCGACCGCTGCCGTGGGCCGCGACGCTGCGGAGACGCCTTTTCTTCGGTTTGCTCGGAAAAACGCCCTTTATAAATCCACACTTTAATACCGATCGTCCCATAGGTTGTTCGAGATACCGCAATGGCATAATCCACATTCGCTTCAAGCGTCTGCAGCGGAATACTGCCCATTTTCTGGGTATGGGTGCGTGCCATTTCCGCGCCGCCCAGGCGGCCCGAACACATGATCTTGACGCCCTTGGCCCCGGCATTCATCGCATTTTCACAATGCTGCTTCATCACCCGGCGAAACGATGCGCGTTTACTGAACTGCTCGGCGATGGCTTCGCCGACAGTGGCCGCATCGAGGGCCGGTTCCTTGATCTCGATGACGTTAATACCGATCTTGCGACCGGTCAGCAACTGGAGCTCTTCGCCGAGTTTTTCCACCTCGCCGCCGCGCGGACCGATCACGACACCCGGACGCGAACTATGCAGAGTTACTTTGATCTCGTTGCGCGTACGAATGATCTCGATTTTGGAAACACCGCCTTTGGGAAAACTGCGATTAAACCGTTTGTCGATATAATCCCGGATCTTCTGATCCTCGATCAGGAAAGTACCGTAATCCGCTTTTGGCGCATACCACGTACTATCCCAGTTCCGCGTGATTCCCGTTCTAAACCCAATTGGCGATATTTTTTGACCCATAACTGATTCTCTTCGATTTTCGTTTAGATTTCACTGACTGTAACATGAATATGACAGGCTTTTTTCTGGATCGGATGAGCGCGGCCCCGGTCTTTGGGGTGCCATCGCTTGGTGCCGATCCGAACACCGGCATCGTCCACCCGCGCTTCACTCACAAATAAGGCATCCACATCCGCCTGCTGCTCGTCCGCATCGGCGACCGCGGCCTTGAGGACTTTGTCCACCATGGTGGCCGGGCGGCGATGCGTAAATTTCAATAGATCCATCGCGTCCTGGATCGGCCGTCCCGCGATCAACGTGGTCACCAAACGGGCCTTGCGAGCCGATACCGGGGCATATTTATACGACGATTGCCAATCCGATATCGCAGTAACCTCAACACCCAAACCCGAAGCGAGATGACGAATATCCTCACGGCTGGGACGGGGCTTCATCAAGCCGCGACGCCAGTTTCGGATCGCCGATACCGCCTGGGCGCGATTTAAGCCGCCGCGCGAAAGATGTCCGGCCAACTCATCCAGGCTGATCTTTTTTTCGTTACAAACACGATTTAATTTTTGACTACTCAGCATCGTTTACCCTTTTGCCGTACACTCATCCTGTGATTACACTTTCTTGCTCGCATGTCCCTTAAACAGTCGCGTCGGTGAAAATTCACCCAGTTTGTGCCCGACCATATCCTCGGTCACAAACACCTTATGAAACATTTTGCCGTTATGTACCATAAATGTATAGCCGACGAAATCGGGCGTGATCATGCTGCGCCGGGACCACGTTTTAATCGGTTCATGGCTGTTCTCGGCCCGGCGCCGGTTGACCTTTTCCACCAGTTTTTCGTCAACAAAAGGACCTTTTTTTAATGATCGTCCCATTCAAAATCCCTCATTCATCGTTTCAATCGATTACAGCACAAGCTGTCCCTGCGTCTTGCTTTTACGCCGACGCAAAATACGTTTATTGCTGGGGTTTCGTTTATTACGGGTCTTTCCGCCCTTGGCGGGTACCCCGGTCGGCGAACACGGATGGCGTCCGCCATTACTGCGACCTTCACCGCCGCCCATCGGATGCGCGACCGGATTCATGGCTTTACCGCGAACATGGGGACGACGACCCATATGGCGTTTGCGGCCGGCTTTACCGATCTTGATATTCTGATGATCGGCATTGCTTAACTGACCGATGGTCGCGCGGCATTCTTTGCGGATCATACGCATTTCACCGCTGGGCAGCATAATCGTGACCCAATCACCTTCTTTGGCAACAATGCGAGCACTGTTGCCGGCACCGCGAACCAGTTTGCCGCCCTGGCCGGCGTTCATTTCAATATTGTGAATCTCGATACCGGAAGGAATCGCCGACAGCGGCATCGCATTGCCGATCTTCGGCTCGCACCGCTGACCGCTTTCGATCATCTCGCCAACCTTGATCCCCGCCGGGGCCAGAATATAGCGTTTTTCGCCATCCACATAGTGAACCAGCGAAATAAAACAATTGCGATTCGGATCATATTCGACACTGGCGACCTTGGCGGGCACACCGTCTTTATTCCGCTTGAAATCGATCATCCGATAGATCCGTCGAGCCCCGCCGCCTCGGAACCGCACCGTGGTCATACCCGAATGATTGCGGCCGCCCGTCTTGTTCAAACGAACACATAACGATTTTTCCGGCTTTGTTTGGGTCAATTCCGAATAATCGTTCACCGATGCATCGCGTCGACCCGGTGTTGTCGGTTTATATAGATGAATTCCCATAATCGTTCCTGTTTTGCTTAGAATAAATCAATATGATAATCCGGTTCCAGATAGACGATCGCTTTCTTCCAATCGGGCGTCTTGCCGAAAAACCGTCCGCGACGACGATATTTTCCGGATCGGTTGGCCGTGCGAACCTTCTGGACTTTAACGTTATACAGCCGTTCCACGGCCTGCTTGATCTGCACCTTGTTCGCCTTCTTATTGACCTCGAAGTTATAGGCGCCTTTGACATTGGCAAAGTGCATTCCCTGTTCGGTAACCAACGGTCGAATTATAATGTTATAATCATCCATCAGACTTTTTGCGCTTCCTTCGATTGTTTCGTGTTCAATAAATTCATAAAGGCATCCCGGGTGAACAGCAGCTTGCTGTGATTGCAAATATCGCCGGCATTCAACTGCGAAACCGGCATGACGGATACCGCAGGAATATTGCGAATCGATTTGTAGGTGTTTTCATTGAATTCATCCAATGCCACCAGGCAGCTTCGGTTGATCCCCAACCGATCCAGAATCGCCTTGAACGCTTTGGTCCGCGGCGTCTCGAACACCAGCGAATCGATGACCACCACGGCTTCGCTATTGAGTTTCGACAGGATTGCCGAATCGCAGGCCAGCCGACGCTGTTTGCGCGGCATCTTCTTGCCAAAATCCCGCACGTCTTTGGCAAAGGTCACGCCGCCGCCGACACGCTTTCCGGTCCGGGCATTGCCGACGCGAGCGCGGCCGGTGCCTTTTTGCCGGAACAGCTTCTGGGTCGAACCGGCAACCATCCCGCGGCTCTTGGTCACGGCCGTACCAACACGCTTATTGGCATGGTACATCACGATCGCCTGCTTGAGCAGGGCGTACCGCACCCGATTGCCGAAAAGCGACTCTTCGACCTTGATCTGGTCCACTTCTTTTCCCTGTTTGTCATATACGGCCAGTTCGATCATTGATTCTTTCCTGAACTCTGTCTTTAGTGTTGTCCCAGTGCACTGCAAATCGTCACATAACTGCCATTGGCCCCGGGGACGGATCCCTTGACGATCAATACGTTTTTCTGATCGTCGATCCGGATCAATTGATGGTTTTTAGTGGTTACCCGTTCGTGCCCCATTCGACCGGACATCCGCTTGCCTTTTTTCAAATTCGCGCCATGGCCCAGATCGCTGGCATAACTGGCGATCGATCCGGGAGCCCGGTGTTTGCGTTCGGTCCCGTGGCTGGCGGGAAAGCCCTTAAAGCCATGCCGCTTCATCGTACCGGCATAGCCCTTGCCTTTACTGGTGCCGGTCACATCCACATAATTCGTTTCGGAAAAAACAGAAACCGTCAATGTCTCTCCTAACTGACATGACGGTTCTTCGTCGTCCGACAAACGCATTTCGCGTACGATCTTCTTCGGCGCGGTATTGGCCTTCTGGGCGTGGCCGATCTGCGGTTTTTTACGACAGGATTCTTTGACATCATCGTAGCCCAGACACACCGCGCGATAGCCGTCCACCTCCGGTGTCTTAATCTGCATCACCGTACAGGGACCGGCCTGGATCACGGTCGCCGGCAACAGTGTCCCGGCTTCGTCATACACCTGTGTCATTCCAATTTTTTTTCCGAGCAGCATCATAAATCCACATACTCCTAAACCTAAAAAAGCCCAAGCAAAACAGATCAGGCTTTAATTCGTACAAACACACCGGCCGGGACGACCAGACGATTGAGTACTTCAACCGTGCGGGCATTGGCTTCATAAATATCGATCAAACGCTTATGCGTGCGAAGCTCAAACTGTTCCCGGGATTTTTTATCAATATGAGGACTGCGAAGAACGGTGTATCGTTCGATACGGGTCGGCAGGGGAACCGGACCGCTCACACGCGCATTGGTACGCCGCGCATGCTCGACAATCTCTTTCGCCGAAGAATCCAGCGAACGATGATCATAGGCTTCCATTCGAATCCGTATTCGTTCCGTTTCCGTTGCCATAACGTCCTCGTTTACACGCTATTTCAAATTACACAATGACCGCTATCGATCATTTCTATCGTTTTTACTTGGCAGGTAAGGCCCTCATTGCCCGGTTCTGCGTAAACCGGCAACTCGCCTCCCTTAAAAAGGCACGAGTCTGTGCGTAGCCGTCATTCGCCGACAAACTCGTCTTCAATTACTTCCGTTAACCCAAGTCATCCGTGACAAACATCTTACGAAGATATGGCACAGCCCAACTCGTAATCGCACGGCTGTCCGTAGCCGTGCTCGCTACGGCTGAAAAACTAAGAATTTAGCACGATAATCCAACTCTGTCAACAAAATGAATGAAATATTTTTAAAAAATTTTGATTTTTTTAATTTTTTTTGAATCCGTCTGAAAACCGCCCTTTCGAAGAGATAAACCACCGTTCTCGGGCTAAAACAGGATATCTCGGGCGATCTGCTCGGGCACTTTTTCGTAGGTAAACGGCTCCATCGTAAATGAGCCGCGGCCGGCGGTAATACTGCGAATTTCGCTGGAATAACCAAACATCTCGGAAAGCGGCACTTTTGCATCAATAACCCGCACATGGCCGTGCAACCGGCAATCCATAATCACGCCGCGTTTACCCAGCAAACTGCTTTGAACTACCCCGAAATTGGCCTCCGGAACAACGACTTGTAACCGCATAACTGGTTCCAGGAGGATCGAATCGGCCTTTTTTAACGCCTTTTCGATAGCGATCGAGGCCGCCTGTTCAAAAGCGATATCCGATGAATCGACCTGGTGAAACGAGCCGTCAATTAATGTAACCTTAGCTCCGACAACAGGATAGCCCGCCATTACACCGACGCCCAGTGCATCCATCACACCGTTTTCCACAGCCGGAACATACTCTTTGGGTACAGCGCCGCTGATAATCTTGCTTTCAAATTCATTTTCCCGTTGCCAGTGGCCGTCATCGGTTTTGAGCGGCTCGATCTCGATGACGACATGGCCGTATTGACCCCGCCCCCCGGTCTGGCGAACAAATTTCCCCTCTGCCTCGGCCTTGTGAGTCACTGCTTCCTTATAAGCCACACGCGGCTTGCCGACACGGATATTGACCCCTTTTTCCTTGACCAGATTATGTTCGATCACCTCCAGGTGCAATTCACCCATACCGCTGATTATGGTCTGACCCGTCTCAGGATCGAGTTTGCAGCCGAATGTCGGATCTTCACGCCTTAACGCGGCCAGCGCATCGCCGAGCTTGGCCTTATCGGCCGCACTTCGCGGCTCAATAGACATATTGATCACCGTTTCCGGGAATTTAATATTCGGCAGGCACACCGGTTTTTTGGGATCACAGATCGTATCGCCGGTCAAGGTCTGCTTGAGACCGACAACGGCAACAATATCACCGGCCTGGGCGCTTTCGATGATCTTGCGCTCTTTGGCGTGCATCTCAAACAAACGCGTGATATTTTCCTTCCGGCTTCGACTGGCATCAAGCACACGCGTGCCGGTCTTCAAGGTCCCCTGATAAATCCGAAGATAATTCAGGTCGCCATGAGCATCACTGGTAATTTTGAACACCAGCGCCACCAACGATGCGTTCAGGTCGCACTTAACTGTGACTGATTTTTTTTCGTCATCGGGCTTATGACCGATAATATCCGGTCTTTCCAACGGAGAGGGCAAATAAGCCGTGACCGCATCCATCAGACGCTGCACGCCAACATACTTCAGGGCCGAACCGACAAATACCGGATGTACCTTGCCGGCGATCGCGCCTTTACGTACCGCACGTTCGATCTGGGCTTGAGTCACGGGCTGATTATGAACATATAATTCCATTAATTCCTCGTCGTACTCAGCCGCCAACTCCAGAAGCTGATGCCGCTTTTCTTCAGCTAAAGGCATTAAGTCGTCGGGGATCTCGGTTTCGGTAAAGCTCGCCCCCAACTCCTCGGTTTTGTAAAAAACCGCTTTCATCTCAACCAGATCGATCAAGCCCCGAAAATCACTTTCCGCACCGATCGGGATCTGCATTTCAATCGGATTGGCCAGCAGCTTATCGCGTATTTCATTGACGGTCATCTCGAAATCGGCCCCGACCTTATCCATCTTATTGACAAAACAGATGCACGGCAGACGATATTTATGGCCTTGCCGCCATACTGTCTCGCTTTGGGCCTGAACGCCTTCGCTGCCGTCAAATACGGCCACCGCGCCGTCCAGCACGCGCAGCGCCCGTTCCACCTCCGCAGTAAAATCGATGTGGCCCGGCGTATCGATCAAATTGATCTCAAAATCCTTCCAGGGACATTTCGTCGCGGCCGAGGTGATGGTAATACCGCGCTGCTGCTCCTCTTCGAGGTAATCCATCACGGCCGTGCCGTCATGGACCTCGCCCATCTTGTAGGTCTTGCCGCTGTAAAACAGGATCCGCTCGGTTACCGTGGTTTTGCCGGCGTCAATGTGAGCCATGATCCCGATATTACGAATTTTTTCCAACGATCCGATCATCAATTCAGAGTTTCCAAAAGAATGTATATAAAAAAACTGCCGAGACAATCCACGCTGGTGCCTTCGGCAGCTTTAGTCTATCGTATTACCATGCGAAATGGGCAAATGCCTTGTTCGCTTCAGCCATGCGGTGGGTATTTTCACGGGTCGTCATCGCCCCGCCCTGCTTATTATAGGCATCCATCAACTCTGCAGCCAGACGCTCGGCCGTCGGACGGCCTTTTTTGCTGCGCGTCGATTGCAGAATCCAGCGAAACGCCAGAGACTGTTGGCGCTTGGGACGGACCTGCATCGGAACCTGATAACTGGCACCGCCGACCCGACGGCTGCGCACTTCCAGCATCGGCTTGACATTGTTGACCGCCGTCTCAAAAACCTCCAGCGGCGGAACATCGTTTATTTTCTTTCCGATGATATCCAAAGCATCGTAAAACACCCGCTGGGCGATACTTTTCTTGCCGTCGTACATCAGGCAGTTGATAAATTTCGCTGCCAGTTTACTGTGATAAACCGCATCCGGTTTCAATTGCTGTTCTGACGCTGTAAATCGCTTTGCCATAAATTACATACCTCATTGACTATGATTTTTTCGCACCGTACTTGCTGCGCCCTTGTTTTCGATTCGCCACACCCGAGCAGTCCAGTACACCGCGAACAATATGATACCGCACACCCGGCAGGTCGCGAACACGACCGCCGCGGATAATCACCGTGCTGTGCTCCTGAAGGTTATGGTCGATACCCGGGATATAAGCAGTCACTTCCTTGCCGTTGGTCAATCGAACACGCGCGATCTTCCGCAACGCAGAGTTCGGCTTCTTGGGTGTCTGGGTTCGAACGACCAGGCAGACACCGCGCTTCTGCGGACAGCCGCTGATATCCGAAATACGTTTTCGACCTTTGCCTTTGACTCTCGGTTTTCTGACTAACTGATTAATTGTCGGCATAATTTTCAACCATTCACAAAATAACGTTTTATTTGATTCCCAAGGCCTCTTTCAACGCCGCTTCGGCATCGACTTCGGCCTGTTTTTCTTCTTTCAGATCCGCAAATTCCTTCGGCAGCGGCGCTTCGGCCAAATGCTTGACACCGCCTTCCAGATACGGCTTAAAGGCTGTACCCGCCGGAATTAAATGACCCAGGATCACATTTTCTTTCAATCCGCAAAGTTCGTCAACTCTACCCGATAATGCTGCCCCTGTCAAGACCTTGGTCGTTTCCTGGAAACTGGCGGCCGCAATGAAGCTCTCGGACTGCAGCGAAGCCTTGGTAATCCCCAGCAGCAGAGTCGTCGCGGTCGCGGGTTTGGGCTTGCGGCCTTTGGCCGGCTCACCGCCCAGCGATTCCACCTTTTCGTTCATCGCTGCCAGCGATTCTTTAGTCACGACTTGGTTCTTTTCGACATCATTCACATCGCCGCAACTGGTGATTCTCAAACTGTTGGCTAACCGATCGTTTTCCTGACGGAATACGAACTTGTCAACCACTTCACCGGGCAGGAAATCGCTGTCGCCGACGGTTTCGATCTCGACTTTGCGAAGCATCTGCGAGCAGATGATCTCAATATGCTTATCATTGATATTCACATTTTGTGAGCGATAGACGTTTTGAATTTCGCCGATCAGGTACCGCTGCAGCGCTTCTTCACCCTTAATTTTCAAAATGCCGTGCGGCACTAGCGGCCCGTCGGTAAGGGGATCACCGGCTTCGATGCTATCGCCGGTATGCACCAGCAGGTGTCGGTCGCGCGGAACATGGTGTTCTTTCTCCATGCCGCTTTCGCTGCGAACGATAATCGTCATTTTACCTTTGCGTTTGTCGCTGCGAAGTTCGACTTTTCCGCTGATTTCCGCCATGGCTGCGGGGTCTTTGGGCTTGCGTGCCTCAAACACTTCGGTCACACGCGGAAGACCGCCGGTAATATCCTGCGTTCCGCCGGTGGCTCGGGGCTGATGCGCCAGAAGCTGGCCCGCCTGAACTTTTTGACCTTCATTCACTTCGATACGGGCGCCGGCCGGCAGATAGTGAACATCCAGGATCTTGCCATTGGCATCCTCGATCATGATCTGCGGGTGAGTATCGCCCTTATGTTCGATCACCACAGGTTTGCCGGCCTGACCTTTGAGTTCTTCCTCGTAGCGGATAGTTTCGCCTTCGATAATATCCACAAATCGGATCAAGCCGCTGACCTCGGCCAAAATCGGGGTTCGGTGCGGGTCCCAGCCGAATAACGATTCGCCGCTTTTTACCTTCTTGCCTTCCTCGACAAAGATCATGGCACCATAGGGCACTTTGAAACGGTCCAGCTCGCGCTGTTTTTCGTCCAGGATGGCGACTTCACCATTGCGCTTCAAAGCAACGGTGGTTTCTCCGCTTTCCGGATGTTTATATGTGACTGCGTTGATTTCACGATATTCGATCACGCCGTCTGACGTCGCTTTTTGTTCGCGTTCGAGGATCGCCCGTTCGGCCACACCGCCGGTATGGAATGTCCGTAAAGTCAACTGCGTACCCGGCTCACCAATCGATTGGGCCGCAATGATACCAACGGCACTGCCCTGCTCGACCAGTTTGCCGACACCCATATCCCATCCGTAACACTTGGCACAGATGCCCAATGGGCTGTCACAGGTCAGTGGGCTGCGAATACGGATTGCATCCAGACCCAACGCCTCGATCTTCTCAGCGATTTCCGGTGTGATGACCTCATTTTCGTGAACGATCATTTCATCGGTAATCGGATTTCGAATATTATCCCGGGCCGTTCGACCGATGACCAATTCGGATAACGGGATATCGACCTGATCGCCGCGAGTAATGATGCTTTTGGTAATCCCCTGAAGGGTACCGCAATCGTGCTCGGTCACAATCACATTCTGAGCCACATCGATCAGCTTACGGGTCAGATACCCCGAGTTCGCTGTTTTCAATGCTGTATCAGCCAGTCCTTTACGAGCGCCGTGGGTCGAACTGAAATATTCCAGAACCGTCAGACCTTCGCGGAAATTCGACTTAATCGGCGTTTCGATAATTTCGCCGCTGGGTTTGGCCATCAAGGCACGCATCCCGGCAAGCTGCTGGATCTGATCCACACTGCCGCGGGCACCCGAATCACTCATCAGGTAGATCGGATTAAGATACGGTGTTCCGTCCTCTTTGGTATCCTGGCGAAGCCCTTTCATCATCTCGTTGGTTACTTCGACACGGGCATGGGTCCAGGTGTCGATCACCTGGTTATACCGTTCGCCCTCGGTCAGGACACCGGCATCATAATTTCGCTGGATCTTGAGCACGCGCTTTTCCGCATCCTCAACAATATCCTGTTTCTTCGGCGGAATTTTCAAGTCGGTAATACCGAAACTCAATCCTGCCAAGGTGGCATGGCGGAAACCAATCTCCTTGATCTTATCGAGCAGATCGACCGTCTCGGCACTGCCGGCGATTCGATTACAGTCACTGATCACGCGCCCGAGCATTTTTTGCCCCATCGTCACATTGTAAAACGGCATGGACGGCGGCAAAATATCATTGAAGATGCAGCGACCCACCGTCGTATTGACGATATAAGCTTTATTCGGATCCCCTTCGACCTTTTCGTTTCGGTCTTCATCGATATACCCCTTGCCTCGGGGCATCCGCACTTTAATATCCACATGCAGCCCCACTTTGCCCATATCATATGCCAGGATTGCTTCATTGGTATCTTTGAAGATCATCCCCTGGCCGATGCTTTCCGGATTTCGACAAGTCAGATAATAGTTGCCCATCACCATATCCTGGCTCGGGCTGACCATCGGTGAGCCGTTAGCCGGGGAGAAAATATTGCTCAGCGGCATCATTAATGCATGGGCTTCCGCCTGGGCTTCGACACTCAGCGGCAGATGCACCGCCATCTGGTCACCGTCAAAGTCGGCGTTAAAACCTTTACAGACCAACGGGTGAAGCATGATCGCATTGCCTTCGACCAGGATCGGCTCGAAAGCCTGAATGCCCATACGGTGCAGGGTCGGTGCACGGTTCAATAGCACCGGATGCTGATGGATGACCTCTTCAAGAATATCCCATACCTGCTCGTCCCGCCGCTCGATCATGCGCTTGGCACTTTTGATCGTGTCGGCCAGACCGTGGTCTTTGAGTTTGCGAATAATAAATGGCTGATACAGTTCCATTGCGATCTTTTTGGGCAAACCGCACTGGTAAATCTTCAATCGCGGGCCGACCACAATCACTGACCGCGCCGAATAATCCACACGCTTACCAAGCAGGTTCTCGCGGAAGCGGCCCTGCTTGCCTTTAATCATGTCCGTTAAGCTCTTGAGCGGGCGGTTGTTGCTGCCCAGCACCGGGCGACGACAGCGATTGTTATCCAGTAATGCATCGACGGCCTGCTGCAACATTCGCTTTTCATTGCGAACGATGACATCCGGGGCATTCAGATCAATCAGTTTTTTCAATCGGCTGTTCCGATTGATAATGCGACGCAGCAGATCGTTCAGATCGCTGGTAGCAAAATTCCCGCTTTCCAGCAGCACCAGCGGCCGCAAATCCGGCGGGATCACCGGCAACACTTCCATGATCATCCATTCCGGTTTATTCACGCTGCTCTTGAGGGCATTGACCGTCTTGAGCCGTTTGGTCAAGTCTTTGATTTTTTGTTTGCTGTTGGTCTTGGTGATCGCCTCTCGCAATTCGACACTTAATGCTTCCATATCCAACTGCTGCAGCAGTGAACGAATCGCTTCGGCACCCATTTGAGCCTTAAAGCTGCTGCCGTACTTATCCACGGCGTTGCGAAACTCTTCTTCGGAGAGCAACTGGCCGATTTTCAAGGGACTTTCGCCGGCGTCAGTGACCAGGTAATCCTGAAAATAGATCACCTTTTCAAGATCACTGCCCTTCATATTCAGCAATGTCCCCAGATGATTGGGAATGGCCTTGAAAAACCAGATGTGAATGACCGGAGCGGCCAGGTTAATATGGCCCATCCGTTTTCGACGGACACGACTGTGGGTTACCTTAACCCCACAGCGATCACAAATGATCCCTTTGAATTTGGTTCCCTTGTACTTGCCGCACGAGCATTCCCAGTCGCGTTCCGGACCGAAAATACGTTCACAGAACAAGCCGTCTTTTTCGGGCCGATAGGTTCGGTAATTGATTGTTTCGGGCTTTCGGATCTCACCGAAAGACCAGCTGCGAATATCGTTCGGACTGGCAAGGCAGATCTTCACGGAACCATAATCGTTGATCCGATCGTAAATATTACTGATCATTGAATAACCCCTTATTTATTTCTGCTATCGTCGCCATTTGTGCCCCGATCAGGCATTCGTTCGTTATAAACTCGCGGCTCCCAGCCGTTTCTTCTCGAGCTGAATATTCAATCCCAACCCGCGAATTTCATTGCACAGCACATCAAAAGATAAAGGCGTCCCGGCCTCGAGCGTATTTTGCCCTTTGACCATTGATTCGTAAATCTTGGTCCGGCCCTCGACATCATCGCTTTTGACCGTCAGCATTTCCTGAAGCGTATAGGCCGCCCCGTATCCTTCCAGCGCCCAGACTTCCATTTCACCGAAACGCTGGCCGCCGGTCCGCGCTTTTCCGCCCAAAGGCTGCTGCGTGATCAAACTGTACGGCCCGGTCGCCCGTGCGTGAATCTTGTCATCCACCAGATGGTGCAGCTTCATCATATAGATATATCCGATCGTTGCCGCCTGATCAAAGAGCTCACCGGTCCGGCCGTCATAGATACGGGTTTTTAATGTTGGTGGTACTTCAATAAACAATTCGTCCTCCGGAGGCACCTCACCGGCATCCTCAAGATCGGTACGGCGCTTGGCCATGTGTTCGTTGGCTTCAACCGTGAGTTGGTGGATATCTTCTTCTTTAGCTCCGTCAAAGACCGGTGTAATTGCCTGGAAACCCAGTACCCGGGCCACCAGCCCCAAGTGCGTCTCAAGAATCTGCCCGACATTCATACGACTGGGCACACCCAGTGGATTCAAGAGAATGTCCAAACTGGTCCCATCTTCCAAGAACGGCATATCTTCTTCAGGCATGATCTTGGCGATCACGCCTTTATTACCGTGCCGCCCGGCCATTTTATCGCCGATTGACAGCGTTCGTTTGACCGCCACATAGACCTTGACCATTTCCAGAACACCACTGGGCAGCTCGTCGCCATGCTTGAGCCGTTCGACCCGCTGGTCGGCACGGTTTTTAACATCCATAATATCCTGGAAATATTTTTCCGTAACCTTTTGCACATCGTCGCGTTTGGCAGCCGGTTTGACCCACCTGATGTCAAACGCCTCGATCTGTTCGATGATCACATCGTCATCGTCGCTGACACCGGCACGCTGCTTGGTCGAGGGATCCACGATCGTTACTTCCTCTTTCTTGTGTACCGCCTCGATCATTTTACGGAAAAGTTCACATCGCTCGCGCAGGCTGTCCTGCTCGATCGTCTTGATCTGCTCTTTGATCTTTTTCTTATGTTCTTCGCCCCCGGCACCGCGACGCGTGAAGCGTTCGGTTTTAATAACGACGCCTTCATACCCGCTGGGCAATTCCAGTGAATCGTTTTTGACATCCTCACCGGCCCGCCCAAAAATCGCATGCAGCAGCTTTTCTTCCGGCGTCAACTCGGTTTTACTCTTGGGGACAACCTTGCCGACCAGAATATCACTGGGATAAACGCGGGTTCCTTCGAGGATCACCCCATGCTCGTCAAGATTGCGCAGGGCCTTTTCGCTGACATTGGGGATGTCCCGCGTAAATTCTTCCTTGCCCAACCGCGTTTCGCGAACTTCGGCGGTAAACTCATCGATATGAATACTCGTAAAATCGTCGTCTTTGACGAGCCGCTCGCTGACGATAATCGCATCTTCAAAGTTGTACCCGTCAAAAGACATAAATCCGACCAGAACATTGCGGCCCAGTGCCAGTTCCCCCCCGGAGGTACCGCCGCCATCGGCAATAACCTGATCTTTTTTGACACGATCACCCAGTTTGACGATCGGCCGTTGGTTCAAACAGGTTCGTTCGTTGAGTCCGACAAATTTCTCCAGTTTATAGACATCCGTTTGGTCGATCTCAATGCGATTGGCATCCACCGCGGTCACCACGCCGCTCTTTTCGGCGCGAACCACCATACTTGAATTTTGACCGACCATCTTTTCCATGCCGGTTCCCACCAGCGGCGGGTCAGTTTCCAACAGCGGAACTGCCTGACGCTGCATGTTCGAGCCCATCAATGCGCGGTTAGCGTCGTCATGCTCCAGAAACGGGATTAGCGATGCCGAGAGTCCCACAATTTGCTTGGGCGATACATCGATATAGTTGACCTGATCGTAGCCGACCTGAGACAGCTCGCCGCCGCTCATCGCCAAGACCATTTTATCGCGAATTTTTCCGGTCTTCTGATCCACGACTGTCGGCGCGGCAATCACCGCTTTCATATCCTGGTCCGCTCGCAGCCAGTCCACTTCATCCAGCACTTTGCCGTTTTCCACCTTGCGATACGGTGTCTGCAAAAAACCGTACTTGTCGATTGTTGCAAAGATCGCCAACGACGAGATCAAGCCGATATTCGTGCCTTCCGGCGTCTCGATCGGACAAATCCGGCCGTAGTGACTGATATGCACGTCCCGAACTTCAAACCCGGCGCGACGTCGATTCAGACCGCCCGGTCCCAATGCCGACAACCGTCGTTCATGGGTTAACTGGCTCAGGGCATTGGTCTGATCCACGACCTGGCTAAGCTCGCCGCGGCCGAAAAAGTAGTTCACACTGCTGGCCACACTCTTGGAATTGACCAGATCCGCAATCCGCGGTGGCGTCTGATCTTCTTTGTCGCGTTTGAGACTCATGCGCTCCTGGATCGTCTTGCGAAGTTTCAACAATCCTTTGCGAATTTCATCGGCAGCCAACTCGTCGATCGTCCGCAATCGACGATTGCCCAGATGATCGATGTCATCCACTTCCCCTTCGTTACGCCGTAAAGCGAGGATGTATCGCATCGTGTTGATGAAATCGTCCGGACGCAGCGTCATTTCGTTTTCATCGACATCCTGCTCGAATTTACGATTCAAACGGAATCGGCCTACCGAATCCAGCCGATATCGGTTGACATCGAAAAACTTCTCGGCAAAGAACGTCTTGGCTTTTTCCTCGTTCAGCGGATTGCCCGGACGCATACGGGCATAAAATTTCAACAGGGCCTGTTCGTGGCTCTGCGTATCGTCTTCGGCAAGCGTATTGAGAATGAGCGGGTTGCGGGCTTCTTTAATAACCTCGACCTTTTTGATACCGCTTTGCTTGATGACAGAAACCTTATCGCCGATCAGCGCCCCAGCCTTGACCAGGATCTCTCCGGATTCGGTATCCACGATCGGACCGACCGCCCACATCGACGGATCGAGCCGACCGACGGTAATGGTTTTTGTCTCGTAGAATATCCGCAGGATCTCTTCGGTCGTGCCGTATGCCGAATCCATCGCACGCAGAAAGATCGTTGCCGGCATCTTGCTGGACTGATCGATCTTGACGACCATCACATCTTTGCGGGTTACGCCAATCTCGATCCAACTGCCGCGCTGCGGGATGATCCGCCCGCCGTGCAGCACGCGGTCGCCTTCTTTGCTCTCAACGATAAAATCCACACCGGGACTGCGGTGAAGCTGGCTGACAATCACCCGTTCGGCGCCGTTGATAATGAATTCGCCGCCGCCGATCATGACCGGGATCTCACCGATATAGATCAATTGTTCGGCGATATCCTGCCCTTCTTTGCTCTTGAGCCGGCAGCATATCTTCAGCGGATGGGCATAGGTCAGGCGAAGCTGACGACATTCGTTCGGGGTATAACGCGGATCTTCCAGCTCGTAGTACACGTATTCCATTTCCAACGAACCGTCATAGCTGGCGATCGGAAAGATCTCGCGAAACAGCGCTTCCAGTCCTTCGTCTTTGCGCTGGGTCGGGGCCGCCTCAAGCTGCAGAAACCGGCTGTAGCTTTCGCGCTGCACCGCGACCATATTCGGTATCGCCACTGCGTCCTGAACTTTTCCGAAATCACGAACAGGTCTCGAAACCATGGTTTACTCCCACTTTTTGTTCAAAAGGGTTCGGGTATCCGGACACCGCAGCGCCCAAATCCCCCTCATTTCATTATTCACTTAAGCCAGTTCGACAACGGCACCGGCTTCTTCAAGCTGTTTTTTGGCCGCTTCGGCGTCTTCTTTGCTGAGGCCTTCTTTCACCGGCTTGGGGGCGCCCTCGACCAGGTCTTTGGCTTCCTTGAGGCCCAGGCCGGTCATTGCACGGACTTCCTTAATGACCTGGATCTTCTTGTCACCGATTTCCTTGAGGACAACGTCAAAGCTGGTCTTTTCTTCGGCCTCTTCCTCACCGCCGCCCGCGGCCGGGCCTGCCACCATGACCGCACCACCCGCGGCCGGTTCGATGCCATGTTCTTCCTTGAGATAATCAGCCAGTTCCTTGGCCTGCATCAATGTCAATCCGACAATCGAATCCCCTAATTTCTTGATGTCGTCGCTAAATGTCTTCGTTGCTTCTTCTGCCATTGTTCTGTTACTCCTGTTTTTCTTCGTGTCCGCCGGTAGCTGAAACTACGCCGTTTCATTTAACCCGTAACGGGGCAGCCGGCGCGACGGTTGATATTCATGATCACCGGGGGCTTGATCAAGCCGCCTGGTTTTCTGATTTCTCAATAATCTGTTTGATACATCCGGCAATAATGGACGCGGGCGCACCGATCGCCGATGCCAGGTTCCGTGCCGGCGACATCGCTAAACCGGCAACCTGCCCCAGCAGTTCCGTACGCGTTGGCATCTTCGAAAGTTCGACAGCTTCTTTTCCATCCAGCGCTGCACCCTCGACATACGCGCCTTTGACCTGGACGGATTTGAATTTTTTGCTCCAATCCACCACCTCCTTGGCCACATCCACGATGCTGTCACCGCCGTAGGCGATCGTACAAGGTCCATCGAATAAAACGCCGGCCGAAGCCATGTCATGATTTTCTAACGCACGGCGAAAAAGAAGATTTCGTGCCACCAGCAGCCGGATCGCCTTTTGCCGCAATTCGCCTCGCAGCATATTGTTGTCCACACCGTTGATGCCGGTCGTATCCAATACGACGAAATCGCTGATTTTGTCCTGCTCGATCCGTCTTTCGAAATTCGCCTGTAACAACTGTTTTGAATATTTACTCATGATCGTACCTTTAGCTTAGTATCGTAATTAAGACATTTTGTTTTACATACTCACGGCAACCGCCGGGCTCATCGTGGCACTGAGACAAATCTTTTTAATAAAAACACCTTTGGCCGAAGCCGGCTTCATTCGCGAAATATGGGCAATGAACGCCTCGATATTTTCGACGAGTTTTTGCTTGTCAAAGCTCTGCTTACCCACGACCGCATGGATATTGCCGCCGGAATCGTTTCGAAATTCGATCTTGCCGGCCGAAAACTCGCCCACCGCCTTGACCACCTCCTGGGTGACCGTGCCGTTCTTGGGCGAAGGCATTTTACCCTGCGGCCCGAGTACGCGGCCGAGTTTACCGACCTTACCCATCACTTTGGGTGAAGCGATCGCCACATCGAAATCCATCCAGCCGTCGCTGACCTTCTGGACCAACGCGTCGCATCCGGCTTCGATCGCGCCGGCGGCCTTGGCCTCATCCGCCTGGGAATCCTCGCAGAATGCAATCACTTTTTTCTGCTTGCCGATCCCGTTGGGCAGTGAAACCGAGCCGCGGATCATCTGGTCGGCCTGTTTGGTGTCGATCCCAAGCTGCATCACGCACTCGATACTCTGATCGAATTTGACCGACTTGAACGATTTGACTTTCTCGACCGCTTCGGACAGGCTGACCGGTTCTTTGCCGACCTGTTCGGCCTCTTTTTTGTAACGCTTACTGTGTTTTGCCATTTTGTCTCCTTATGCGCGAAATACCACTCGCTTCCACGTTGTTTTCAAACCTGCTGTGGTCAGCAGAATACGTTATCCTTCGACTTCGATCCCCATACTCCTGGCCGTGCCCGCGATTATCCGGCTGGCATGGTCCAGATCGAATGCATTGAGGTCATTGAGTTTGGTCTCGGCAATCTGGCGAACCTGTTCGGCCGTAACCGTGCCGACCTTTTCTTTGTTCGGCACACCACTGCCCTTGGCGACCTGGGCCGCCTGCTTCAAGAGGACCGCCGCCGGAGGGCTTTTGACATCGAACGTAAAACTTTTATCCGCATAGACCGTGATCACGACCGGAACAGTCGTACCGTTCAGATCCTTGGTTCGTTCATTGAACTGAGATACAAACTGGCCGATATTCACACCCACCTGACCCAGCGCCGGGCCGATCGGCGGTGCCGGAGTCGCCTGACCGCCGGGGGCCTGTAACTTCAATTTTTTAAAAACTTCTTTTGCCATAACACTACCTGTATATTAATGATATTTGTGCGTTTTATACTTTCTCAATCTGCCAGTATTCGATATCCAGCGGCGTGCTGCGGCCGAAAATACTGACGATCACTTTCACAATACCGCGTTCGCCGTCGATCGAATCGACAACCCCTTCGAAATTCTCGAACGCACCTTCTCGAATTTTGATCATATCACCCTTATTGAACTCCATTTTGATACTCGGCGTTTCCTCGGGTTTCTCCGATTCCATCAGCATCCTGGCCACATCCGTGTCCCGCATCGGGGTGGGAATCCCTTCGGTGCCGATGAAATCGCCGACACCGCTGGTTTCACGGATCAAAAACCACGCCGGTTCGGGCACTCGGCCGTTCTCGTCCGGTTCCATCTCCATGAATACATATCCCGGATACAGCTTGCGCTTGTGGATCGTCTGCTTGCCGGCGCGGATCCGCTTTATCTTTTCAACCGGTACCTCGACCCGCCCGATCACATTGCTCAGGCCCTGCATCGACACTTTCTGCCGAAGCGTTTCCTTGACCTTTTCTTCCTGATTGGCTGCTACACGCAAAACATACCACTGCATCAGCGACACCTGTTTCCTTAGATTTGAATAACGTTCATAAAGAACCAATTAAAGAACAAATCGGATACACCCAGTAACACCGCAAAAAAGATCACCACAATGATCACGATCGTGGTCGACGCCATGATCTCTTTACGGCTGGACCAGTTCACTTTTTTCATCTCCCCTTCGGCGGAGATCATAAAATCCGCCACCGACGGTTTGTTCACCAGCCAGATCACCAACAGTAATAATGCAATGAAAATGCCTGCCGGCACCAGCGTCGAGACCAGCATCATGGTGTTTCGGCTCAATCCCCATTCCGAGGCAAAGAGGATCTCGTACAGGCGGTAACAGCCCGTCCCGGCGATGATCCCGCCGGCCAGCGAACTGAGAATCCGGGTATATTTACCTTGACCACGTTTATAAAACTCAATTTTCATTGCACATCATTCCCTTCGTTCGTCATCGCACCATCGCGGCTCAACACGCCGCGGCAAACAGGCCAGGGAGGGATCGAACCCCCAACCTTCGGTTTTGGAGACCGACGCTCTGCCAATTGAGCTACTGGCCTAAACGCCCAACACCCGGGTCAGAGAGTCCGCCTACTTGCGCCGAAGCTTATGAGCCGTGTGCTTGCGTTCCGCCTTGCAAAACTTTTTCAGTTCCAGCTTCGGCGTACCCTCGGCAAAACTGACATTGGTGCGATAATTCCGCGCCCCGCAGTCTTTGCACTCCAGCCAGACATCTTCACGTTTACTTTTCTTTTTTGCCATCTTCCAACCTGTTTATTTTACACGGCCCGGGGTTGCGCCTTTATTTCTTAACAAAAGGCGGCAGCGATTGATACGTTCCCTCGAAACGATATCAAACGCCGCCCCTGTTTTGTATTCGTTTTAGTTACTCGATAACCTTGGTGACCACGCCGGCGCCGACAGTCCGTCCGCCTTCACGAATGGCGAACCGAAGGCCTTCTTCCATGGCGATCGGAGCAATGATCTGTACTTCCATGGCAATGTTGTCACCGGGCATACACATCTCGGCCGGCTTGCCTTCGCGACTCTTGATCGCCAACACATCACCGGTTACGTCGGTCGTACGGAAATAGAACTGCGGTTTATAACCGGCAAAGAACGGCGTATGACGCCCGCCTTCCTCTTTAGTCAATACATACACTTCCGCTTCGAACTTGGTGTGCGGGGTAATACTGCCCGGAGCCGCGGCAACCTGGCCGCGTTCCAGTTCCTTCTTCTCGATACCGCGAAGCAGCAGCCCGACATTATCACCGGCCTGACCTTCGTTCAGGGTCTTGTTGAACATTTCCACACCGGTAACCACCGTCTTTCGAACCTCTTTGGCCAACCCGACGATCTCAACCTCATCGCCGACATGGACCATACCACGCTCGATACGACCGGTTCCCACCGTACCGCGGCCTTTGATGCTGAATACATCTTCGACCGGCATCAGGAAGGGCTTATCGACCTGACGTTCGGGCACAGGGAAATAATCATCCACAGCAGCCAGCAGTTCGTCAACACACTTGCAGGCTTCATCGTCTTTGCCTTCGGCCTCCATCGCCTTCAGCGCCGAACCTTTAACGATCGGGATCTCGTCGCCCGGAAATTCGTACTTGCTCAGCAATTCACGGATTTCCAACTCGACCAGTTCCAGCAGTTCTTCGTCATCGACCTGATCGACTTTGTTCAAGAAGACCACGATCTTCGGAACGTTGACCTGACGCGCTAACAGGATGTGCTCGCGGGTCTGGGGCATCGGGCCGTCGCTGGCCGCGACCACCAGGATCGCACCGTCCATCTGGGCGGCACCGGTGATCATGTTCTTGACGTAGTCGGCGTGACCCGGGCAATCCACATGAGCATAATGCCGGCCTGTTGTTTCGTACTCGACATGCGCGGTGTTAATGGTGATCCCACGTTCTTTTTCTTCCGGTGCATTGTCGATTTCTTCGAACTTTCGGACCCTTCCGCCACCCATCTTCACCAACTGGCGCATGGTAATTGCAGCGGTTAAGGTTGTCTTACCGTGGTCAATATGACCGATCGTTCCGACGTTCAAATGCGGTTTTGTGCGTTCAAATACCTCCTTAGCCATTTTAGTTTAGCCTCCAATGTGCTTGGTTAGTATTAATTGTCATCAATTTAAGATTACATCCCTAAAAACGTTTATCTCAATTCCGTCCGGCCGATCAACGCAATCGACCTTCGTGACATACTTGCACTGAGCTGCTGATGGGACTTGAACCCATGACCTCGTCCTTACCAAGGACGCGCTCTACC